>JBQCJC010000459.1:0-3357 GCA_051953135.1 Thermoanaerobaculia bacterium
CCCGCCCCCCCCCCCCCCCCGCCCCCCCCCCCCCGGCCCCACCCCCCCCCAACCACCCCCCCCCACCCCCCCCCCACCGCGAGCGAAGCGAGCACACCATGAGCGCAGTCTTCAAATTCGAAAATTGGCGCAGCACCGAGCCCGAGCCGCCGAGCGCGAAGAAAGCCGACAAGGCTCTCATTCAGCTCGAGCGCATCATCAAGACCTACGACTCCGGCGAGAACGCGGTCATGGCCTTGCGCGGCATCGATCTGCGCATCGGCGGCGGCGAGTTCGTCTCGATCATCGGTCCGTCCGGCTCCGGCAAGTCCACGTTGATGCACCTCCTCGGCTGTCTCGACTCGCCGAGCGAAGGCCGCTACTGGCTCGATGGCGAAGATGTCGCGTCGCTTTCCGGCAAAGCACTCGCGCGCATTCGCAACCAGAAACTCGGCTTCGTCTTCCAGACATTCAACCTCCTTCCGCGCGCGACCATCTGGAAAAACGTCGAGCTCCCGTTGCTCTACGCCGGCATCGACAGCGATGAACGTCGCGAGCGCGCGCTCAAAGCACTCGATCGCGTCGGCCTCGCGAATCGTGCGAAGCATCGTCCGAACGAGCTCTCCGGCGGTCAGCGCCAGCGCGTTGCGATTGCACGCGCGCTCGTCAACAATCCGTCGCTGATTCTCGCCGACGAACCGACCGGCAACCTCGATCAGAAAACCGGCAACGACATCATCAAACTCTTCGAAGAATTCGCCGCGAGCGGGCAGACGATCATTCTCGTCACGCACGATCCCGGCATCGCCGCGCGCACCGAGCGCCGCGTGAAGATCGTCGACGGTTTGATCGTCGACGGCGACACGATCGACTGAGGCACATCATGCTGATCCTCGAAGCCATCATCGACGGCATCCGCGACATCAAGGATCACTTCGGCCGCACGCTGCTGCAGCTCCTCGGCATCATCCTCGGCGCCGGCTCGATCGTCGCCACCTTCTCGCTTTCCGTCGCGGGCAAAGAAGCGTCGATGAAGTTCTACCGCGTCAGCGGCGGCATCGAGCGCATCTTCATCGGCAACAAAGACACCGGGAAGATCACACTCGACGCGAAAGCGCTCGCATCGAAAGGCCTCACGTATGCCGATGCGGTCGCGGTGCGCGAAGAAGCGAAGAACATCGATCTCGTTTCACCGGTCTCGCAAAAGGGGATGCTCATTCGCTATGGCACGATCGAAAAATCGCGCGATGTGATGGGCGTGACGCCCGCGTACTCGCCGATCAATTTCTTCAAGGTCGACAGCGGACGCTTCATCACTGACGCCGATCTCACGTCCGCTGCACGCGTCGTCGTTCTCGGCACCACGCGCGCCGCGGAGTTCTTCGGCAGCGACAATCCGGTCGGGAAGACCATCACCATCGACGGCGCGGGTTATCTCGTCGTGGGCGTGATGGAAGAGAAGTTCTTCAGCTTCGATCAGAAGCGAAACGTGCTGCGCTGGATGAACCGGCAGATGTACATCCCGATCACCACGATGATGACGCGCAGCGGCGAGCCGCTGATGCAGGGAAAGATCTCCTTCATGCATGCGCGCATGAAGGACGTGAAGAAGCACGAAGACGCGGTGGGGGAGCTCGAGCGAATTCTCCTGCGCCGTCACGGCGTGAAGGATTTCGAAGTCTTCTCGCGCGTGCGCAATCTGCAACGCAACGAGTCCGAAGGAAAGATGTACGACGTGACGTTCATGATCTGCGGACTGATCTCGCTGCTCGTCGGCGGCATCGTGATCATGAACATCCAGCTCGCGTCATTCAACGAACGCGTGCGCGAGATCGGTACGCGCAAAGCGGTCGGCGCGACGCCCGCGCAGATCTTCTTTCAAATGCTGACCGAGTCCGTGCTCGTCTCCGTCTTCGGCGGCATCCTCGGCATTTTCGTCGGCAAGTTCTTCACGCAGGGCATCTCGATGCTGACGAACAACCCCGCGATCATCACGCCGGGCACGATCATCAACGCGCTGGTCTTCGCGGCCGGAACGGGATTGATCTTCGGCATGTACCCCGCGGTTCGCGCATCGCGTCTCAATCCGATCGAAGCACTGCGCACTGACTAAAACGAATAGCGAGCACGAACATGCAAGTCGGCGAATCCATCCGCACCTCGTACGAAGAGATCAAAGGGCATCCGCTGCGCTCGATGTTCACGCTTCTCGGCGTCGTGCTCGGCACGCTCGCGCTGGTCGTCGTGATGTCGGTGCTCGACGGAATCAACAACTCCGTTCTCAAAGGCATCGACGATCTCGGCCTCGACGGCCTGATCGTCGCGTCGCCGCAACAGCCGGTCGATCGCATCGAGAAATCGAAGGCGCATCTCTCGCGCGGTCTTCGCTACGAAGACGTGAAAGCGTTCGAAGACTCCGAGCACGTGAAGTACCTGTCGCCCGTCGGCGAGTCGCGCGCGATCGTCACCGGCGGCAACACCACGCGCCGCATCGATGTCTACGGCGTCATGCCCGAGTACTCCGAGGTGCGCAATCGCAAGGTGTCATCGGGACGATTCATTCAACAGCGCGACATCGATGCGAGCGCGCCAGTCGTGGTGATCGGATGGCAGCTCAAGACGCAACTCTTCGGCGGGGAAGAAGCGCTCGGCCAGCAGATCAATGTTGCGGGACGGCGGCTCACGGTCGTCGGCATCGGCACGAAGTTCGACATGACGTTCGTCGATGACGACGACATGCGCAAAGAGATGGGCGGCGTATACATCCCGTGGACGGTGTATCGCGACATGTTCGGCCGCGAGAACGCGATCTCGTACATGCTGGCGAAAGCGGCGGAAAACGAGAAAAGCATTGAGGCCGAGGATGAGGCGAAGGGACGGTTTCGCCAGGCGCATAACAACATCGGCGACACGCGCATCAACAACATCGGCAAGGAAATCGCGGAAGAGCGAGGCAAGATCGCGATCCTGCTGCGCAACTGGCGCATCGTCTTCTTCGCGATCGCGGGCGTCTCGCTGCTGATCGGCGGCGTCGGCATCTTCTCGGTGCTGAAGATCTCCATCTCTGAACGCCTCTTCGAAATCGGCTTGCGCAAATCGATGGGCGCGACCAACAACGAGATCTTCATGCAGTTCCTGATCGAGTCCGTGACGTTGTCGGTCGCGGGTGCCGCAACGGGACTCGCGTTAGGCATGCTGGTCGTCAAAGTCATCGCCGGATTCTTCCCCGCGGGCTTACCCGTCTCGATGTTCGGCGTGCTGATCTCGACCGGCTTCGCAGTCGGCGTCGGCCTCTTCGCAGGCTTGTACCCGTCATTGAGCGCCGCCCAGTTAGAACCAGTCGAAGCACTGAGAGGCTAGTGGAGCGGGGGGGGGGGG
>JBQCJC010000460.1:0-7103 GCA_051953135.1 Thermoanaerobaculia bacterium
CGTGCCCGCCCGTGCCCGCCTGGCGGAGGCCTCTCGTCGGGTCCCCTCGTCGCGATAACATCTCGCCGCGATGAAAAAAGCGCTCCTTGTGCTCGCCATCACCCTTGCCGCCTGTACCACCACGAAACCTGCGCAGGCGCCTCCGCCTCCGCAGCCCAAGCCTCTGTTAGGCGAGCATGGATTCGATCTCGCGCAGGTCGATCGCTCCGTCGGTGCGTGCGACGACTTCTATCGCTACGCCACTGGCGGCTGGCAGAAAGCCAATCCTCTTCCATCGATCTATTCGCGTTATGGACGATTCGAAGAAGTCGCCGATCGCAATCGCCAGACACTGCGCGCGATCCTCGAACAATCCTCCAAAGAAACGAACGCCGAGCGTGGCAGCGGCACCCAGAAGATCGGCGACTTCTGGACCGCGTGCATGAACGAGCCGCTCATCGAACAACAAGGCATCACGCCCATTCGCGCCGACCTCGATCGCATCAACGCCATCGCTTCGCGCGCGGATGTCGTTCGCGAGATCCATCGCCAACAGCAGGGCGGCATCGCGCCGATCTTCCGCTTCAGCGCGCAGAACGACTACAAAAACAGCGACATGATCATCGCCGCCGTCTCGCAGGGCGGATTGGGGTTACCCGATCGCGACTATTACCTGCGCGACGATGAGAAGTTCGCGACGACCCGCAAACAGTACGTCGATCACATCGCGAAGATGTTCGAGCTCGCAGGCACCGACGCCGCGAAAGCACGCACGGACGCGGAGCGCGTGCTCTCTCTCGAAACGCAACTCGCACGTGCATCGATGGCGCGCGTCGATCAGCGCAAACCCGAGAACGTCTATCACCTAACGCCGGTCAGCGAGCTCGCGAGCTACGCGCCGGAATTCGACTGGATGGACTTCTTCCAATCGATCGCACTCGCGGATTTGAGATCACTCAACGTCGCGCAGCCCGAGTACTTCAAAGAAGCGAGCCGCCTGCTCGACGAAGCTCCGCTCGAATCGTGGAAAGCGTATCTCCGCTGGAACCTGCTCGATGCCGCCGCGCCGCAACTCTCATCGGCATTCGTCAATGAAGACTTCGCATTTCGCGGACAGGTCCTCTCCGGCCAGAAAGAAATTCAGCCGCGCTGGCAGCGCTGCATTCGCGCTGCCGACGCGAACATCGGCGAGATCCTGGGACAGGAGTACGTGAAGCGCGCCTTCACGCCCGAAGCGAAAGAGAAGATGTCGGCGCTGATCGACAACCTCGTCGCCGCATTGCGCGAAGACCTGCCGCGACTCTCGTGGATGGGCGATGACACGAAGCGCGCCGCGCTCGCGAAGCTCGATGCCTTCCGTCGTCGCATCGGCTATCCCGATCAGTGGATCGATTACTCGACGCTCGACATCACGCGCGATTCGTACCTCACGAACATCCGCGCGTCCGGCGCGTTTCGCGTGCGCCGCACCGTCGGTCGCATCGGCAAACCCGATGATCCGAACGAGTGGGGCTTCTTCACGCCGTCGACGGTCAATGCGAGCTACAGCCCGACGCGCAACTACATCACGTTCCCCGCGGGCATTCTGCAGCCGCCGTTCTACGATCCGAATGCCGACGATGCGTACAACTACGGCGGGATCGGTACGGTGATCGGGCATGAGATGACGCACGGATTCGACGATCAGGGCGCGAAGTTCGACGCGGAAGGAAATCTGCGCAACTGGTGGTCGGATGCGGATCTGAAGAATTTTCAATCTCGCGCGGAGTGCATTGCGAATCAGTACGGCGAGTTCGTCGTCGAGGAGAATCTGAAGCTGCAGGGCAATCTCGTCACCGGCGAAGCGATCGCGGATCTCGGCGGGGCGACGCTGGCGTTGCGCGCGTACGAGAAGTCGTTGCAGGGCAAAGAGCGCCGCGTGATTGACGGCTACACTCCCGAGCAGCGTTTCTTCCTCGGCTTCGCGCAAGTTTGGGGACAGAACATGGCGCCCGAGGAAGCGCGCCGCCGTGCGTTGACCGATCCGCATGCGCCCGGTCCCGCGCGCGTGAACATGACCGTGCAGAACATGCCGGAGTTCGAGGACGCGTGGAATTGTCCGAAGGATTCGAAGATGGTGCGCAGCACGCGGTGTGACATCTGGTGAGCCGGCACGGCCGGCAGCGCTGGTTGGTCAAGCCTCGGGCACGCTGTACTACGTTGGCGGTGCTCGCTGAGAAAAACGACTGATGCATCCGTTAGAACCTGATGCCCACCAAATGCGCCGCCTCGTCGATGAGGCGATGCGGCGCATCGTCGATCACATCGAATCGCTTCCGTCGCAGCCGGCGATCAACATCGAAGGCGCAACCGAGTACGCGCGCACGCTCGTCGAGCCGTTGCCGCAGCAAGGCGAGTCGTACGAAAAGCTCCTCGACTTTCTTTTCGACGACGCCATTCCGCGTTCCTTCACGTCGGCCGGTCCCGGATATCTCGCGTACGTTCCGGGCGGCGGACTCTTTCACTCCGCGGTCGCCGATCTCATCGCCGACGCCGTGAATCGCTACGTCGGCGTGTGTGCGGCCGCGCCCGCGCTCGTGCAACTCGAAGCGAACGTCATTCGCTGGTTCGCCGAAATCCTTGGGCTCCCATCCAATTCCGGAGGCGTGCTCACGACCGGCGGGTCGCTCGCGAACTTCACGTGCATCGTTGCCGCGCGCAAGGCGTTGCTGCCGGATGATTTTCTGAAGGGCACGTTGTACTGCTCGAGTCAGATTCATCACTCGTTTCAGAAAGCGGCGAACCTCGCGGGATTTCCGTACGCGAATATTCGCGAGTTGCCCGTCGACGAGCAATTCCGCATTCGCATCGATGCGCTCGAAGCTGCGATTCGCGCGGATCGCGAACAAGGCTTCACGCCGTTTCTCATCGCGGGCAGCGCGGGCACGACCGGCACCGGTGCCGTCGATGATCTGCCCTCACTCGCGCGTATCGCGAAAGAGCAGAAGATGTGGTTTCACATCGACGGTGCGTACGGCGCGCTCTTCGCGATGACCGATCGCGGACGCGCAACGCTGCGCGGCATCGAGCTCGCCGATTCCGTGATTCTCGATCCGCACAAAACGCTGTTCCTTCCGTTCGGCACCGGCGCGTTGCTGGTGCGCGATGCCCACGCGCTGCGTCGCGCGCATTCGCTGCACGCCGACTATCTGCCGGACATGCAGGATGCCGACGAACTGGTCGACTTCTGCGAGATCTCGCCGGAGCTCTCGCGCGACTTTCGCGGCTTGCGCGTGTGGCTTCCGCTGAAGATGTTCGGCATCGCGCCGTTCCGCGAGCAGCTCGACGAGAAGCTCGATCTGATGGAGTACGTGATGCGCGAACTACGCGCGATGCCGGAGATCGAGATCGTCGCCGAGCCGCATCTCACGATCTGCGCGTTTCGCGTGCGCGGAGACGGGGATGACGCAACGCGCGCGCTGCTCGATCGCATCGCCGCGCGCAAACGCGTGATGCTCACGCCGACGACTCTCGATGGGCGAGTCGTGATTCGCATCGCCATCGTTTCGCATCGCACGCATCGCGATCGCATCGAGATGCTGCTCGACGACATTCGCGAGTCGCTAGCGGAGCGCCGCCGTCTCGGCGGCTGAGTACGCGGGGTCTCGCCGCCCTTCCGCGCCGGGACGGCGCGTGCTCAGCCGGCGAAGGCGCCGGCGTTCCGCTTAGAGTCCCGAAGGTAATCGCGGAGACGACAGCAACTCTCCAAACACCTTCCACCTCGTCTCGCGATCTCCGTTTGCGCGATGCTCGACGTACTCGCGCACGAGATCCTTGCCGAGGTTGTAGTTGATGACGTAAGAGCGATACTTCTCGAAAAAGGAAACGCGCTGCCGCGCGCGCGCAGGCGCCATCAACGCGTACGTCGTCAACCACTCCACCGCCTGATCGACAGTCAGCGCGCCATCGAGATATCCGCGCGCGGCTTCATTGCCCGCGTACGCACTGCGCGACGCCAATTCGTGCACTCGGTAGTACTGCGACGCGCGCGAGGCATCGAGACCCGCGAGCGGGAACAACGACTCGCGTTCCATCTCCACGCGCTCATCCGCGGGGAACGCGACATCGATCCCGTAATTCGCGCTCCCTTCCGCAATCAACGACTGCGGCGAGAACAACGCATACACCGACGCCTCGACCCAGCCGCGATCGCGCACCAGCGTCTTCTCGAGCAGCGAGTTGTACACGTGATGGCCGGGATAGCCCTCGTGACACGCAAGATCGATCGCGCGATCGATGAAGATCGGCAGATCGGTATTGACCTGAATCAAACTCGCGAAGCCGCCCTGATACCAGTTATAGCCCGACCACGCCTTGTCGTTCACATACTCGACGCGAAACGACTCGCCGGCCGGCAAGGCCATGTGCTCCTGCGTCTTCGCGCGACAGATGTCGATCGCCGCGCCGAACACCGCATCGAGTCGCTCGCGCGGAATCACGAACTGCATACGAAACGCTTCGAGTCGATCGATCAACGCGCCGTCGCCCGGTAATTCATTCTCCAGCTCCGCATTGAGCGCGCGAAAATACGACTCGCCGTGCGTCGGCGCGACCGCGTCGTACAACGCCTGCGATTCCTCATCGAATCGCATCGTGCGTCCCATCAAAATCTCGGCGCGCGCGATGAGCGCCTCCGTTTGACGACGAAGATAGGCGAGACGCAAGGATTCAATTTCGTCCGCTGGCGTCGCCTCGTCGTTCAATGACGCGCGCAACGCTCGCGCATCATTCGTAATCTGTTCGAGCGACGCATTGGCGCTGCGCACGTCTTCGCGCCATTGCGGCGGTCCGTAATAGGCATCGACATAATCCGAATCGTGCTCTCCCATGGCGAGCACGAGCTTGACGTAGCGTTCCGCGGCGGTGTTCATCGCGCGCATCGTATTACGCGCCGATAACGACGCAATGACGCCGATACGCGTCTCCGCCGTGCTACACTGCCGTTAGTCCGTCAATCATTCTCAAACGAAAAGCCGCAGGCGGTGACGCTGTGCGTCCGCGTGGCAGTGCTCCGCCCGGCAGGGAGACGCTGAATATGACTGCCGAATCGCGTATTGCCGTACACGTCGAGTCCGCCCTCGACGCAGTGCCGCCGTCCCCCGTCATCGAGCCGCTGCGTCGCGCATTTCGCACGCACGCCGCGGCGCTCGACGACATCGAGCATTCGTTTCGAGCATTCACGTCCGCGCTGCCGCCACACGATCGTGCGCGCTATTTCTTTCACAACTGGAGCCTCACGAATCACAGCGCGATGTGCGTCTCGGGCATCGGCAATCGCATTTCGTTGCGCATCAAGGATGAGCGCAATGGCGTCG
Source organism: Thermoanaerobaculia bacterium (assembly GCA_051953135.1). Classification (GTDB taxonomy): domain Bacteria; phylum Acidobacteriota; class Thermoanaerobaculia; order Gp7-AA8; family Gp7-AA8; genus QHVT01. Next base: position 5,334 of record JBQCJC010000460.1, read on the forward strand.
ACAGATCACGTCTTACCGCCGCGCTTCTCGCTCTGCATCGCATCTCCGACGAAGATCTCGGCGCGTTAGGCGGCACGTTACACGCCGATTTGTTTTATGAGATGGCGGAATTGTTCTGCGGCGGCGATTCGTGGCTGAGCCGCATGTTTGCGCTCGATTCCGCGCGCGCGTTTCGCGATTACAAGAATCGTTTTGGCTTACGCACACCGGATCTCATGTACGGCTTGTTATCGACGGTGGTTCATGAGGTTTACACGCACGGCGAGGTCGAGTTCATCCTGCCGCTGTTCAAAGACCTGGTGCAGCATTACTCCATTGACGATAAACAACAGCGCCGCCGCCTCGGCTGGATCAGCATTCATTGCGGACCGACCGAGCGCGAACATTTTCGCCACGCGGTCGAAGCGATCGAGCATTACTGCGCGGCGTTGAACATCGATCCGACGTCTTATGACCTCGAACAGATCTTCGGCGAGTACATCGAAAACAAAGCCGCGGTGATGCGGGATCTCTCGAAGATGATGTCGACCGTGCACTGACGATGCTCGCTCAATTGCGCGAGCTCGCGACGACCGCGGACGCGTTTCGCGCGCATCGTGCGGAGTTTCTCCGAGGCATGTATCGCGCGGCGGGGCAGGTCGTACCCTGGCCGGAAGACGTGTTTAATCCGTATCCGATTGCTCTGGATGCGGACGAACCCGATCGTTTGATGCTGTTAGGCCGCGCGATTCATGATGGGATTCATGCCGTTGTGCGCGGGTCTGCGCACGACGAGCGCATTCGCGATCGGTTCCTGCTGGACGAGCGGCTCATCGAGATTCTGCATCGCGCCGCGAATGAGCCCTACACGATCGGCATGTTCCGTCCTGATTTCGTGATCGACGAGCGCGGCGAGTTTCGCGTTTGTGAGATCAACGCGCGTTTCTCTGCAAACGGATACGCGATCAACGACATCGTCGACGGCGCGTTAGGCGCTGTGACGTATTTGCCGGACGATGTGCAACGCATTGAAGGCATGTCGCGCATTCGTGAAGTGATGACCGCGGAGTTTCGCGATGGACGGCCGGTCGCGGTGGTGTTGAGCAGTGAGAGCGGCGGCGAAATCTTTCTGCTCTTACGCGATTTCGAGGTTTTCAAGACCGCAACGAGCACGCATGCGCTCGACGCGCATTACGTGCTGGAACTCGATCGTTTCGAATTACTCGAATTCGCGCCGGATGTGTTGGAGCACATCATTCGCAACGGCTCGCGCAACGATGTGCGCACGTTGATCCTCGTGCATGACAAACGGTTGCTGTCGATTCTTTCGGATCCTTCGATCATGCGTGATCACGTCGATGCGCAAGCGTGCGAGTTACTGGCGCGCCACATCATTCAAACGCGCCCTGCATCGGACGCGAATGTGCGCGAAGCGGCACTCGCGAATCCGCACGAGTGGGTGATCAAACCGAGCAGCGGCGGACGCGGTGTCGATGTACTCATCGGTCATGAAACGCCGCGCGATGTTTGGGAATCGCGCTTACGCGCGCACGCCGATCGCGACACGTTGCAGTGCTTCGTTCCGCAGCGGCGATTTCCGATCGTGCATCTCGATGGGGATGAATTACGCGAAACGCCCATGCACGTCGTCGGGTTATTGCCGTGTTTCGAAGATCACGTTTTCGGCCCGGGGATTTTTCGTGCGGGGACGGGGAGCGTCATCAATGTGCATCAGCAGCGCGGCGAAGTGCTTGCGTGCGTCAAACGTGGAGCGGCGGGCTCTCAGCCCGC
>JBQCJC010000461.1:0-18761 GCA_051953135.1 Thermoanaerobaculia bacterium
CTTCGACGCGATGGTCGCCGATCGTTTCGCGTCGAGTCAGGTGCGCGGACTCGAAACGTACATCAAAGAAGGGCTGCGCGCGTTCACCGAATTCAAAGCGGAGCAGTACGAGATCATTGCAAATAACGAGACGATGAAGCGCGCGGCATTCGTGGTCGCGGTCGCGAACTCGGGACAGTACGGCAACAACGCGCGCATCGCTCCGCTCGCATCGCTGCAGGATGGATTGCTCGACGTCGTCATCATCGACGACACGCGACTCATCGACGCCGCGTTTCTGCTCGCGCGTCTCTTCAACGGCACGCTGCATCGCGCAAGTGGCGTCACGATGTTTCAGACGAGCGAAGTCACGATTCGCCGCGCGAGTGAAGGTCCCGCGCATCTCGATGGCGAACCGGTGACGTTAGGCGCAGAATTGCACGTGCACGTGAAACCGCGATCGTTGCGATTGCTGGTACCGGATCACGTGACGCAGCTTTAGTGGCAAACAAGTCGCATCGTCTCGCACTGCCGTGAATGTTCCGCACGCTCTCCGCGCCTTACGTCATCGCAACTTCCAGCTGTTCTTCGCCGGGCAGCTCATCTCGCTCATCGGCACGTGGATGCAACAGGTCGCCGAGGCGTGGCTGCTTTATCGTCTGACGAAAAGCTCGCTCCTCCTCGGCGGCATCAGTTTCGCCTCGCAAATTCCGGTCTTTCTGCTCGGCGCGATCGGCGGCCACGTCGCGGATCAGTTCGATCGCCGCAGAATTTTGCTTCTCACGCAAACGCTGTCGATGGTCCTCGCGGGCACGCTGGCCGCGCTCACGCTCAGCGGCGCCATTCGAGAGTGGCACCTCTTCGTCCTCGCCTCGCTCCTCGGCATCGTCAACGCGTTCGACATGCCCGCGCGCCAGTCCTTCCTGGTGCAGATGGTCAATCGCGAAGACCTCATCAACGCCATCGCGCTCAACTCCTCCGTGTTCAACGGCGCGCGCATCGTCGGACCCGCGGTCGCGGGATTGCTCGTCGCGGCGATCGGCGAAGGCTGGTGCTTCTTCGCGAACTCCGTCAGCTACATCGCCGTCCTTGCCGGTCTGTTCATGATGAAGACTCCGCGCTTCGTGCCGACGGAGCGCACGTCACTTTGGAAAAACATCGCCCAGGGATTCACCTTTGTCGCGAAGACATCGCCCGTGCGCGCGCTGCTGCTGCTCGTCGGTGGCGTGAGTTTCACCGCGATGCCGTACACCGTATTGATGCCCGTCTTCGCCGATCAGATTTTTCACTCCGGTGCGAGTGGCCTCGGCATCCTGATGGGTGCAGCAGGAAGCGGCGCGTTGATCGGCTCCGTCGCGCTGGCCATCAAACACACCGTGAAAGGCCTCGGCACCTGGGTCGCGATCGCCGCGACGACATTCGGCGCCGCACTCGCCGGCTTCGCGCTCTCGCGACACTTCGCGTTGTCCGCCGCGATTCTCATCGTTGCAGGCGCCGCGATGATGGTGCAGATGGCGTCGTCGAACACGCTCATTCAATCGATGGTGCCGGATGAACTGCGCGGCCGCGTGATGTCGGTCTACTCGATGATGTTCATGGGCATGGGCCCGCTCGGCGCACTTCTCGCGGGTAGCGTTGCGGAGCGCATCGGCGCGCCGTACACCGTCGCTGCCGGTGGCGTCATCACCGTGATCGCCGCGACGATTTTCGGATTGCGCCTGCCCGCGCTGCGCGGCCCCGCGCGCGAGTTGATTCTCGCGCAGCAGGCCGGGCCCGCGGATCCGCCGCAACAGACGACGGCGACCGGCGCCGAAGCGTAATCCGAGGAGCGCTACTTCACTTCGTCGACGCGACCAGATCTTCGATGCGACGCGCGAGCTCATCGCGTGTCGCCGCGAAGCGATCCGGTCGCATTGCGGGATCATCCGGTCCGTACGATGGATCGACGATCGGCCAGTGCTCGATACGTTTCGCGCCCGGCCAGTTCGGACAATCTTTCGCGGCGGAATCACATACCGTCACGACGATGTCGAACGGCTGATTGATGAATTGCTCCGCGCTTTTCGACGTCTGTCCCGTTGCATCGATCCCGATCTCCGCGAGCGCGCGAATCGCGAGCGGATGCACCCACCCCGCGGGACGCGATCCGGCGGAGAACACATCCCACTCATCGCCGTGATACGCACGCATCAAACCTTCGGCCATCTGCGAGCGCGCCGCGTTGCCGGTGCAGAGAAACAAGATTCGCTTTTTCATGCGCGCACCGCCTCGAACGTTCGCTCGTTGCGCACGTTGCCCGTGTTCAGCGTGCCCGCGGGCTCGAACAGCAACACGTGCGCGACTCCGTTCTTCACGACCGGCCGATGCTCGACGCCGCGCGGCACGATGAAAAACTCGCCGCGCTCCAGCTCGATATCGCCATCGCGCAACTCCATCGTCATCGCGCATTCGATGACGAGGAACAACTCGTCTTCGTCATCGTGGTGATGCCAGACGAACTCACCTTCGAGCTTCACGACTTTGACGTGTTGTCCGTTCAGCTCGCCCGCGATTCGCGGCTGCCAGGCTTCATCGAACGATGCAAACGCATCTCGCAGATTCACTTTGCGCATGCGTAGGAAATAGCGCATCGCGGCGCGCGTGGCAATCGCCTTGCTCCGCATTTCCCGCATGGCGAACGAGAAATTGCAAAAACTCTACGAGCTCATCGAGACCATCGAGACGGCGATGTTCACCACGCGCCGCGCGGATGGCCGCCTCGTCTCGCGTCCGATGGCCACGCAGAAGCGCGCCGCCGGCGCGGATCTCTGGTTCGTGACGATGCGCAATTCGGAGAAGCTCGACGAGATCCGCGGCGATGCTCACGTGAATCTCGCGTACTTCAAAGATCGCACGAAGGAATGGGTGTCAGTCTCCGGCTCCGCGCGCGTCGTTGAGGATCGCGCAAAGATTCGCGAGCTCTATCAACCCGATTGGCGTGCATGGTTCAGCGATGAAGGCAACGCGAAGGACGGCACGCCCGATGATCCTCGCATGATTCTCATCGCCGTCGACGTCGAGCTGGCGATGTTCCTCGAGGTGAACAAGCCGCAGGCCGTCGTGCTGTACGAAGTGGTGAAGGGAATGGTGACGGGCAAAGCGCCGCGCGTGGGCGAAGTGCAGCAAGTGGATGTGCGGGCGGAGATGTGACTTGGAGTGCGGTGGCGAGAGCCACCGCTATCGGTGCAATGAAAAGCGGCGACTCGCGGCGCCGCACTCCAAACCTACGGCGACAAGCGCTCGATGATCCAGTCCTTCGGCTCGCGCAGGCGATACGCGAATCGATCGTGCAGACGATCGGCGCGTCCCTGCCAGAACTCGAGCTCCACCGGAATGACGCGATAGCCGCCCCAGTGCGGCGGGCGCGGCACGGGACGATCGCGATAGTTCTGCTCCATCTCGCGCGCACGCAGTTCGAGATCGCCGCGATCCGGAATCACCGACGACTGATTCGATGCCCACGCGCCGAGCTGCGATCCCCGAGGACGCGTTGCGAAATATGCATCCGCTTCTTCTGTCGTCGCCTTCACCGCCGCGCCTTCGATGCGCACCTGACGATCGAGCACCGGCCAGAAGAAGCACAGCGACACGCGCGGGTTCTCGCTGATCTGCGCGCCTTTGCGGCTGTTGTAATTCGTGTAGAACACGAACCCATGCTCGTCGAAGTCTTTGAGCAGACACACGCGCGACGAGACGATGCCGTCGCTGCCGCACGTCGAGACGGTCATCGCTTCCGGAAGCTGCGGCTGCGCGGCCTTCGCGTCTTCGAACCAGCGTGCGAATTGTTGGAACGGGTTCTGATCGAGATCGCTCTCGAGCAACGGTGTGTACGTCAAGACAAACTCCTCTCGCGCAACAGACGATCGATTTTTCGGAGGACGCGGTGTGACTCGGGACCGGGCATCAGCTCGCGCGCGCGGTCGAGCGAAACCCAGGCGAGATCATTCGACTCGCCACGGTCGATGGTGATGGCTTCGGGACGCGCGGTCCGTGCGACGTATCGCACGTCGAAGTGATCGTGCTCGGGCTCGCCTTTGCCGATGGGAATGCGATGCACGTCGAGATCGAGAATCGCCGTTTGCGCGAGCTGCAAATCACGCAATCCCGATTCTTCGAGCCCTTCACGCAACGCGGCCACCGACGGCACTTCCTCCGCTTCGACGTGACCGCCCATCTGCAGCCAGCGATTCAGACGGCGATGATGATGGAGCAGCAATCGCCCGCCGTCGTCGACGATGTAGCAACTCGCGGTGAAATGTCCGGGGACGAAATGCGCGCGGGAGAACGGCTCCGATGCATCTTCGAGGAGCGCCATCATCGCGCGGCGATGCATCTCCTCGACGTCATCGATGGACGTGTAAAAACGAAGCTCGTCGAGTAGTGCAGCGTGCCGGTTCACCATCAGTGCGACGGGAACCAATGATAGAGGAAGAAGTAGACCAGCACTCCGGTGACGGAGACGTACATCCACAGCGGAAAGGTCCACTTCGCCACGCGGCGATGCTGTGGCACGCGCATCTTCAGTCCGTTCCACACGCTCAGGATCGCCAGCGGCACGATGACCACCGCGAGAATCGTGTGCGACGTGAGAATCGTGAGATAGAGCGTGCGCCACATCCCCTCGCCCGCGAATTTCGTGACGACGCCGCCGCGCAGCGAGTGATAGGTCACGTAGCAGATGAGGAACAGCACGGACGTGGTGCAGGCCGCGAGCATGAAGAACCGATGCTTGCGAATCTGCGGCGGACGGCGCCGGATGAAGCTGTACGCGATCAGCAGAAAGATGCCGCTGAGCGCGTTGAGGGTTGCATTCAGCGGGGGGAAGAACTCGACTGCAGTCATCGGCCGCGTACGTTAGCATCCTCCGCCGTGACTTTCGACATACGACTCGCTTCACGCGACGACGTTCCGGACATCGAGCACGTGATGCGACGCTCGCTCGACGTCATCGGCCGCACCGCGTACGACGACACGCAGGTCGACAGCGCGACGAAACACACGGCACGCGTCGACGTGCAGATGATCGATGACGGCACGTATTACGTTGCGGTGATCGATGGACGCATCGTTGGATGCGGAGGCTGGAGCCGTCGTGCGAAATTGTTTCGCGGCAGTGCGGATCAGGAAGCGGAGGCGCAAATGCGCGTCCTCGATCCCGCGACGGAAGCCGCGCGCGTACGAGCGATGTTCGTCGATCCCGAATTCGCACGACGCGGGATCGGTCGCGCGATTCTCACGCGAGCCGAAGAGGCAGCGCGCGCGGAGGGATTTCAGCGAACGGTGCTGCTCGCGATGTTGTCCGGCGAAGCGATGTACGCCGCGTGCGGGTATCGTGCGATCGAGTCACTGCCGTACGAGACGCCCGATGGCATCACGCTGGGCGCAACACTGATGGAGAAACATCTGTGAGCGAGCGTCAACGCGATGTCGCATGGATGCTCGCGTTGACGTTGCTCGCAATGCTCGCGTATGCACGCACGGTGTACCTGCGCGGCGGCGTCGGCGACACGCGACCCGCGGAGCTGCTGCCGCTCGCGGTCGAGCGCAATCACGATCTGACGTTCGAAGGCTTTCTCACGGGACCGAGTCACTGGTTTGAGGTGATCGACGGTCGCGTCGTGTCGCGCTATCCGATCGTTCCCGGTCTCTGTCATCTCGTTCCGTACACCGTCACACGTCTCCTCGGCTATTCGTACAACGAAACGAACATTCTGCAGCTCGCGCACTTCACTGCTGCTGCGATCACCGCGCTTTCGGTCGCGTTCTTTTTTCTCGCGGCACGACGACTCGTGACCACGCGCAACGCGGCGATTCTCGCGACGTTGTTGTACGCGTTCGGCACGACGGCACTGAGCGTTGCAGGACGTGCGTTGTGGCAACACGGACCAGCACTGCTGTTTCTCAACATGACGGTGTGGCTGCTCGCATCACGCAGCACGTTGTGGCGGCTCCTTCTCGCCGGAGTGACGAGCGGCCTGCTCTTCTGGGACCGGCCACTGCTCGCAGTGTTCATCGCGCCGCTCGCGATCGTCGTGCTGCTTCGCGAGCGCTGGCGCGCGACCGCATACGCCATTGGCGCATCGATCATCCTCGCGATGATGGCGTGGTACTCGCTCACGTACTGGAAGGCGCCGGGACTCGGGCAGATGCCATTGCTCCATCTCTTCCGGGCAACCATGTGGGACGGATTCACAGGACTGCTGTTCAGTCCGAATCGCGGGCTGTTCGTGTTCACGCCCGCGTTTCTCTTCAGCATCGTTCCGCTGGCGAAGACGATGAGTCATCCGCGGGAGCAAGCACTGCTCACCGCGCTCGCGATCGGAAGCGTCGCGCTGGTGCTGGTCTGTTCGTTCTGGAAGTATTGGTGGGGCGGACACTCGCTTGCCTATCGCCTGCTCACGGAGCTCGCGCCCGCACTGTGTCTCTTCTTTGCGATCGCGTGGGAGACGATGCACTCGCGCGTGCTGCGCGGTGTGGCGCTCGCGCTGGTCGCGGCATCGATCTACATGCACGCGTTGCTCGCGTACATCGGTCCGTGCGGATTCAATCCGGAGCCGAACGACATCGACCAGCATGAGGAGAGACTGTGGTCGGTGCGTGATTCGGAGCTGGCGCGCTGTCAGTCGCAGTTGATGCGAAGACTCACGCGGTGATGACGTTACTCGTCGAGTAACTGCTCGACCGCTTTCGCCACTTCTTCCGGCACGTTTCCATCGGTCGCGTCGAAGTAGCCGCGAATCACGCCATCCTTATCCGCTACCGCGAACTTCGTGCTGTGCAGCAGCGGCTCGCCGCCAGGCATCGGATCGCCGGCGGTGAGTTTGAATCCCTTCACGCTGAGATTCACGATGTCATCGCGCGTGCCGGTGAGAAACGTCCAGCGATCATCGTTGCGCATGCGCTTCGCGTAGCTCGCGAGCACGGCCGGCGTGTCGCGCGCGGGATCGACGCTGATCGACACGAAACGCACGGGCGCGTCCTTGTCGATCTTCGGCGTGAGCGCGCGCATGTTGTTCGTCATGATCGGGCACGTGGCGGTGCACGACGTGAAGATGAAGTCGTACACCACGACGTTGCCTTTCATCGATGCGAGTTGCACCGCTCTCCCCTGTTCGTCGACGAGCTTGGCGTCGGGAACGGGAAAGAGCGACGGCAGATCGAGCTTCGGCTTGCAGGCGAGCGTGAACGCGAGGAGGAGGAGCAGTAGAAGGTTACGACGCATCGACGACGAGGAGCAGCATCACGCTGAGCAGGTAGAGATTCGAGAACATGAACAGCTTGCGCGCGTTGCGCACGTCGCGATTGAAGAAGAATCGGATCGACGCCACGAGCATCGCCAGGCCGAGAACGCTCGCACCGATGAGATACGTGAGTCCGGTCATGCCGAAGATGGAGGGCGCGATGCTGACCGGCAGCAGCGCGAGTGTGTAGAACACCGCCTGCCGCGCGACCGAAGAGCCATCGCCATCGCGCACGGCCGACATCGCGAATCCACCGCGGCCGTAGTCCTCGCGATACATCCAGCTGATGGCCATGAAGTGTGGAAGTTGCCAGAGGAAGAGAATCCCGAAGGCAATCCATCCACCCAGCCCGAGATGATTCGTTGCGGCAGTCCATCCCATCAGCGGCGGAATCGCGCCCGGCACCGCACCGATGACGGTGCAGATCGTCGAGATGCGCTTCAGCGGCGTGTAGACGAAGATGTAGCTCGTGAGCGTGAACGCGCCAAGCGCGGCGGTGAGCCAGTTGACCGCGAGGCCGAGGGAGACGGTGCCGATGATGGCGATGAGGGACGAGAACCACAGCGCGGCGCGTGCGGAGATACGGCCCGCGGGCAGCGGACGCGTACGCGTGCGATGCATGCGGCCATCGTGCTCGCGCTCGACGTACTGATTCAGTGCATTCGTTCCCGCCGCGACCATCGCGGTGCCCAGCAACGTGTGCAGCAGCAACATCGGACTGACGTGATCGGCGGCGAAGAAGTATCCGGCCGCGGTGGTCGTCAGGACGAGCAACACGATGCGCGACTTCGAGAGCGCAAGATAATCCTTGAGAACGTCTTTCGCACCGCGATGCGGCGCGATCGGAAGCTGAAGAACGTCGCTCACGCCGCCACCTCGACGAGTGCCGCGTGCGAACGGCCCGATTTCTTCCAGCGCAACGTGCGGCTCGAAAGGGTGAGCACGATCGAGAGCGCGAGAGTGAATGCTCCGGTCATGACGTGCAGACTCGTGATGTGCGGCTGCTTGCCGCTCCAGATGACCCACCCGCCGAGCGTCACCTGCAGCGCGACGACGATCAGCAGCAACATGCCGAGTCCGCGCAACGGATGCTCGCGCTCATACCGAAGGAGTCGCACGGCCATCACGATCACCATCGCCGCGACGACGAAGCCGCCCGCGCGATGCGTGAATGCCACGATGATCTCCGGCGTCGTGAAGCGCGGAATCACGCGACCGAACGAGAGCGGGAAATCGGGAATCGCGAGACCGGCGCCGAGATGACGCAGCACCGCGCCGGCGAGGATTTGCAGATAAACGATCGCGGTGAGCGCCCACGCCATGCCGACGGGAGCGTCGCCCTTCTCCACGGTCTGCAGCGACTGATACCAGCGCGACGTGAAGAACGCGATCGAGACGTTGATGCAGAAGAAGATCTCAGCGAGTGCCGCGTGCGAGATCGAAATCGCTTTCGGCAGGAGCAGCAGCACGGTGATGCCGCCTAACGCGCCCTGCACGCAAACCGCGAGCAGCGAGAGCCATCCGAGTCTGCGCACGAATCGTTTCGGTTCGCGCAGTTGCAGCCAGATGGCCTGGATCACCACGAGAAAGCCGACGGTCGAGGCGATGAGGCGATGACCGTGTTCATAAAAGATCCCGCCCACCCACTTGCTCATGGGGAACGAGAACATGAACGAGCCGTACGTGTTCGGCCAGTCGGGAACCGCGAGACCGGAGCCGGTGGACGTCACCATCGCGCCGGCGAAGATGAGAAACAACGTCGCGGCGGCCACGAGTTTCGTGAAGCGCCGCAACCACACGGGAGTCTGCTCGGTGGATTGACGGAGTCGGAGCTGATTGGTGTCGATCGATGCCTTCATTTCAATCAGTTGACGACCGGCAGTCCTGGAGAACAACCGATCATCCGGAGATCGTCGTAACGAACGGAACCTGCTCCTTCATCCACTTGTCGAAATCGGCTTTCGACTGGACCTGGTACTGGCCCTTCATGCGGTAGTGGCCGAGGCCACAGAGCTGAGCGCAGGCAACCTCCCACGTCTCGGCACCGCTCGTCTTGACGGGCGTGAAGTGTACAGGAATCTGCATGCCCGGGACGGCATCCTGTTTCACGCGCATGTACGGGAGAAAGAATGAGTGAATGACGTCCTTCGATGTGAGTCGCACGATCACCGGTCGTCCGACCTGCAAGTGCAACTGGTTCAACGTCGTAACGTCGTCTTTGGCGTGCGGATCGTTCGGATCGATGCCCAGCGGGTTCGAGGCGGACACATGCGAAACGTCCGTCTTGCCGAAGATGCCGTCGGGTCCCGGATAGTGCACGTTCCACGCGAATTGCTCCGCGACGATGCGCACTTCGAGAGGATTCGTTTGCGGATCGGGAGTCTTCGTCCAGCGATACCACATCGGAATCGAGAAGCCGACGAGGAGAATCACTTCAACGACCGCGACGCCTGCTTCTGCATACGACGAGAGATGCGATCGCGTGCCGTGGTAATCCGCGCGCGGATGATTGCTCGCGCGGAAGCGGCGCAGCATGTAGAGAATGAGCAGTCCCCACACGACGAACAGGATCAGCATGAGCCAATGCACGTTCGCATTGAGTGCATCGAGAGCCTGGCCGTGCTCCGAGTAGTCCGGCGGCATGTATTGCGCGAGAAACTCCCTCATCCCTGTGGTCCTCCCCTAAAGGAATCGGAATGGATTACATGAAACTGCTCGCGAAAGCGGCGCTGTTCGCGCGCGCGTTTCCAGAAGCTCCAGAACATGGCCACGAAGCCGATCTGCACGAGTCCGATGGCGCCTAACAAAACCCAGATGCCGTTGTTGACGCCTTTGGTCATCGGATCGTCAGGAGCGCCGTAGCAGGTCGCACACGCATGCGCGACCGGCGCGAGCGCCATCACGAGCAAAACGAGAAGTGCCGCGCGTTTCATGGCAGCTCCCTCAACTTCGCGTACGCCTTCTTGCCGTAGACCATGAGCCCGACGGCGGTGAGGAGAAAGATGATGGCCAGCGCGAGCGCGCCCGCGCTGCGCTCCTGCGAGTATTCGCGGATTCCCCACAACGACACGTACAGCGACAGGATGACCGTCACGATGACGAAGACGATGTGGAAGGCGCGCAGTGACATGGCAATCAGTGTCCCGAATGTTCGGTCGATGTCTGCGGCGCCGGCGCGCTGGCGTTGACGTCGTAGCCTTCGAACGATTGTTCCGCGTTATGGCGGTGATGCCACGGTGCCCAGATCAGGACGAAGAAGAAGAAAACCGTGAACAGCAGCACGCCGTAAATGAGCTTTCGCTCGGAAATGAGATGCATGAAGAAGGCCGCGACCAGCGAGCCCTTCACCGTGGCAACGACGAGCGCGAGCGCAATCGCCTCGTGCGTTTCCAGATGCAGGTAGCTGATGGCGACGGTGATGATCGTGAGAACCGCCAGTGCGCCTAGCACCAGCAGGTATTTGCGAATCTCTTTGCGAATCGCGTCGGGACTGTTGTCGTGGCCGAAATGCGTATCGTGATCAGGATCGTGATCGACGTGCGCGTGTGCGGGCTCGTGTGCGACGTGTTCGGTCATCTTCGGCTCCTCACAGGAGATAGATCGTCGGGAAGAGGAAGATCCAGACGAGATCGACGAAGTGCCAGTACAGTCCGGTCACTTCCACGCGATTCGTGAATTGATCGCGTTTCTCGCCATACCACTTATCGGCGGTGAGCAGCAGGTACGCAAACACGACCATGCCGCCGAGGACGTGCAATCCATGCAGGCCGGTGAGCACGAAGTAAGTGCCGTAGAAGTTGTTCGTCCACGGACCGAGGTGATGCTCGAACTTCGTGTAGTACTCATAGGCTTTGATGCCCATGAAGATGAAGCCGGCGAGCAGGGTCAGGGAAAGATAGATTTTCCCTTTCTTCAGATCGCCCATCCGCAGATACGCCCAGCCGAGAACAACCGTGACCGACGAGCCGATCAGCACGAAGGTGTTGATCGTCGCGAGCGGCACCATGAGCACGTTGTAGCCGTGCGGCCAGCTCGGTGAGCCCGTGCGCAGAAGAATCAGCGTCGAGAAAAGCGCGCCGAAGAGCATGACTTCGGACGCGAGGAAGAGCCAGATTCCGAGCTTGCCGTTGTAGACGCCCGTGTCCGGACGCGCGTGAACGGTGTACGGAATCTCGATCTCGTGCGAGTGGGCGGCGTGTGCGTGTCCGTCCATCGATTAGCTCTCCTTCTGCGCGACCGCTCCGGCCGCGAGCATCCCGCCGCCGGCGGGCATCGGAACATCGCTTTGTGGTTCATCGGGCACGTGCTGCGGAATGAAGTCCGCGCCGGTGTAGCCCGGAACGCTGTATTCGTACGGTCCGCGATAGACGACTGGTGCAACCGCGAAGTTGCCGTGTCCGAGGGGAGGCGATGTCGTGGCCGCCCACTCGAGCGTCGTGGCGTCCCATAAATTCGAGCCGACGCGACGTCCGCGGAAGATGCTGTGGAAGAAGTTGATGATGAACGGCACCTGCGATGCGAGCAGGCCGAAGGCCGCCATCGAGATGAAGACGTTCCACTGCAGCACCGGCTTCGCGTGCATGTATTGCGAGCCGCCGTCATACAAGCGGCGCGAAACGCCCGCGAGTCCCTGAATGAACATCGGGAAGAAGACGCCGTTGATGCAGATGAACGACGCCCAGAAGTGCACCTTGCCCCAGAACTGATTGAGCTGACGGCCGGTGACTTTCGGGAACCAGTAGTAGACGCCGGCGAACATCGCGAAGATCGTTCCGGGCGCGACGACGTAGTGGAAGTGACCGATGACGTAGTAGGTGTCGTGGAGGTGAATGTCGGTCGCGGCGAGGCCGAGAGGGAGTCCCGTCAATCCACCAATACCGAACATCGGAAGGAAGGCAAGAGCGAAAAGCATCGGGACGGTAAACCGGATCGAACCGCCCCACAACGAGATGATGAGCGCCGTGAGGATGATGACCGACGGGATCGAGATGATCATCGTCGTCGTCTGGAAGAAGGCGCTGATCGCGGTGCCCATACCGGTGAGGAACATGTGGTGCGCCCACACGACGAAGGACATGAATCCGAGGAAGCCCGCGGCGCCGACGAGGGATTTGTAGCCCCACAACGGCTTGCGCGTGTTGTTGGCGATGATCTCGGAGATGATGCCCATCGCCGGCAGAATCAAGACGTAAACCTCGGGATGCGCGAGGAACCAGAACAGGTGCTGCCACAACAGCGGGTTGCCGCCGCCTGCAACTTGCAGCGGCGTACCGCTGACGACGAGACCACTCGGCAGGAAGAAGCTCGTGCCCGCAACGCGATCCATGAGCTGCAGCACGGCCGCGGCTTCGAGCGGCGGGAACGCGAGCAGCAGCAGGAACGATGTGACGAGCTGCGCCCAGACGAAGAACGGCAGACGCATGAACGTCAACCCCTTCGCGCGCAACTGGAAGATCGTGACGATGAAGTTGACCGAGCCGAGGAGCGAGGACGTGATCAGAAAGACCATTCCGATCAGCCACGCCGTTTGCCCGGTGCCGATGATGCTCAGTGGCGGATAGGACGTCCATCCGTTATTCGCCGCGCCGCCGGGAAGGAAGAAGCTCCCGAGCATGATCAGGCCACCCGGCAGGTAGAGCCAGTACGACATCATGTTCAGCTTCGGAAACGCCATGTCGGGCGCGCCGATCTGCAGCGGCACGAGGTAGTTTCCGAACGCGCCGACCGCAAGCGGAACGATCGCGAGGAAGACCATGACCGTACCGTGCATCGCACCGAGCTGGTTGTAGAACTCGGGAAGCATCACACCGCCAGGCGCATTCGCCGCGCCTAAGAACTTCGCGATGAGCGGGTGAAACGGTTTGCCGGGCCACGCGAGTTGATACCGCATCAGCAGCATCATCGAGAAACCCATGAGCAGGAAGACGAGCGCCGTTACGCCGTACTGCACACCGATCCACTTGTGATCGATGGAGAAGACGTATTTGCGGAGGAACGATTCGTGCGGCCCATGAGCCCTCGCCTCCTCCTCGGAGACGCGAATCGCCTCTTCCAGCGCGCGCTGTGCTTCGCGCGCGCGCATCCACTGATTGCCGACTCGGACTTGTCGTTGCGGTGGCATTTCTTCGCTCGCCTCCGGCCTAACGTGATTACTAACCCTTGAAGGTGAAAGTCACCTGCTTCGTCTCTTTCGCTCCGACGGTGACCTGCTGCTCCTGCGTGCCGTACTTCTCGTGCCACGCGACCAGCGTGTAGTTGCCCGGCGGGAGATTGCCGATCGAGAACGTGCCGTTGGTCTGCGAGACGCTGTGATACGAGTTCGGCAGCACGGCCATGTACGACTTCATCCAGCCATGCACGTCGCACTTGATGACGAACGGCGTCGGCTCGACCTTGTCGAACTTCTTGTCCGCGACCATGTTCTGCACCGGCTGGCCTTCGTTGAACTGACTGTTCACCTTCGGCATCGCGTGCACGTTGTGCAGCGTGGGATCGCTGTTGTGAATCTTCACGACCTGGCCGGCCTGCACCGCGGTGACGTGCGGGATGTACATGCAGCCTTTTTGATCGAGCGTCGCGGGTGCGCTCGGAACCGGCGTGGCCGGACCGTTCTTCACGTACACGATGACATTCGCAAGTTCACCCGCGGGACCAACAACCACTTCCTCGGATGTCGGCGTCGTCGGGTGCTGCGACGCGCACGTCGGATCCGCGTTCATCGGAGTCGGCGGCATCTTCGGCGCCGCGCCTTCGAACTTCACGAGACCGGCGACAGTCGCGGCGTCGGCAACGGCGGGAGCAGCGGCCGCGGGTGCAGCAGCGCTTGCGTCGCCGCCGGCGGTGTTTTCCGCGACGGCCGGCGGTGCCTGATCGTCTTCGCCGAGATCCTTCTCATCGACGACTTCCTTGCCGCCGCCGCAGGCGACGACGAACAGAAGCGTGAATGCGAACAAAAGACTGAGTGACTTCCTGAGGGACATCCGTTTTCTCCTTTACCGCCTGCCCGATGCAGGTGGCGTGGCCGGCCGGTTGCCGGCGCTGCGGTTCTCGCCCGTCTGTACTGGCGCGGGCGGCGTGGTGGGTTGCGGTTGCAGCGGCACGACGGTCGGCGCACTCGGCATCGAGCCGGCGCTCCGCATCTTGTCGATGCCGATGGACCAGATGTAATCGCGAACGTAATTCGTGAGCGCGACCGCGTCGCCCATCGTGTTGCGCAGCGCTTCGTCACTTTCGAAGTACGGACGCAACACGGCTTTGTGCGCGGCGAACTGCGGCGTGTCGATGGCCATCGCGAGCGGCGACGAGAACCCGCCCGTCTTCGCATCGCGCGGGAAGTTCGTCGGCATGCGCGTGCCCGGAATCATCTCGTCGGGACGACGAATCCAGTCCGCGATCCAATCGTGGCGCAGACGAATCTTCGACAGCGTGAGATTCGGTGCGAGCGACTGCGAGTCCGCGACATTCGGCAGCGGCGGATTCGCGGGATCGACCGGCGTTACCGAGTGGCATTGCGCGCAGCGCAACATCGTGAAGACTTCGCGGCCGATCGCGACGTTGGCCTGCGATGGCTGCGCGAATTGCGTCGTGTCGAACTGCGGCTCATCCCCGTCCGCGGCGAATCCGCTCACGAGCAGTGCGGCCTCGTGGTCGTTGAACTGGAACGTCGGCATGCGCACGTGCATCCACGGACGCACCTTCATCACGGTTGGGTCTTTGAGGAAGTTGAACAGCCACGGCGATTGCACGCGATCGCCCTGCGGTGTGAGATCGGGCGGCAGGAAATTCGGATCGTCGATCAACGCGGCGATTGCGCGGCCGTTGTGATTCACGACGTGACATCCGCGGCAATTGCGCTGCGAGATGAGCTTTCGCGCTTCTTCCGCGGCACGCATGCGCGGCGTGTGCGCGGCCATGCGATTCGCGGCGACTTTTTCTTTCGTCAGGCCGATGACGACGGTCGTCAGAAGCTGCGCTTCCTCTTTCGAGAGATGGAAGTTCGGCATCTTTAGCTTGTCGTTGTAGGGCTTTGTGCGGCGGTCATCCCACACGCGCGGGCTGCGGACTTTGTTGTAGATCCACGACGGCACGGTGTGCTGCACGTGCTCTTTGACGCCGTCTTCGTGCTCGTACTCGTGCGTGTGCGTCGCGTCGCCGAAGAATCCGAAGTCGAAGAGGTGCAGCGTCTTCGAGCCTTCGGTCGTGAGCTCGGTGCCGATCGGCTTCAGGCCATCGAAGCCTTTGATGTCGTGGCACGAATAGCAGCCGTATTTTTCGATGCTGCGCTGTCCGAGAAACTCGAGCTGCGCCTGAAGCGCCATCTTGTTGAGGCGCGCTTCGGCGTCGGCATCCGTCATCGTGTTGATGAGGTAGCCCTTGGTCAGCTCGCGCACGGCTTTCGGATCGACGTTGCGTACCGGCTCCTGCAGAAACTTCGGTTTCTGCAATGACATCAGATACGCGGTGATGTCCGCGGCTTCCTGATCAGAGAGACGCAGACTCGGCATCGGCGCGAGCGGGTCATACGCTTTCGGATTCTTGACCCAGTTGAAAATCCAATTCGGATTGGTCTTTGTGCCGAGGCCGACGAGGTTGAATCCGAAGTGGCGCTCGAGCGGGAAATCATCGCGGCGCGCCACGCGCACAACGCCCTTGTCGTCAGTAACCGTGTCCTGCGCGATATGGCAGCCCATGCAACCGATCGTGCTGACGAGCTCCTTGCCGCGCGTGGCATCACCCGCCGCGGCCGGCGCGCTCCATTGACGGCGCGTCGACTTCGCGAACAGATACGACACGATCGCGTGAAGCTCGGCGTCCTGATAGCGGATGTTTTGTGCGCGCTCGACCGCCGGAACCGCGGGGCCGATCATGTTGCGCTGATAGAAGAACGACGGCATACGCGTCGTCGGACGGAAATGCGAAGGATTGGCGATCCAGCGAATCGCCCATTGTGGAGTCGTTTTCTCTGCAATGCCTTCTAATGAAGGGCCGGGCTTCTGCAGATTCGTAAAGCGCCAGTTATCGATCTTATGGCACGCATGGCAGCCATAGAGCTCGACCATGTGCGTCGCCTTATTGATCTTCTCCCCTTGTGCGACGTCGATCTGTCCCGAGTGGCACTTGAGACAGCCGGCCTCGTAATACTGGCGCGGATACATCGGCGTATCGAGGAACGGATTGACCGCGTATCCCCAATTGCGCTTGTCGTAATCCCATGTGCCGGGGAAGAACGGCAGCTTCACCTTCTCCCAGCGCATTTCCATACGCCGGCTCGCAGGTGAATGACCGGCGCGGCCAAATTCGGTCGCGCGATCCTGTCCGCGGTGACACGCCGTGCATCCGTATTCGAGCAACGGATGCGGTGATGCCGAGCCGACGAACATGTCGAGCTTCGGGTGCGTGCGGAACGGATTGAGGATATCGGTCTTGCCGTTCGCGATTTTCTCGAGATCGGCAATGCGCGTTTCCAGGTCTTTACGGCGATTCGGTGCGACGAGATTCTTGTCGAGCTGCGTGCGCAATTCGACGAGCAGCCGCTCCGCTTCTTTCTTCGATTCGAAGCCGGGACGATCGATCGCGCGGTGGCACGTCTGACAACGATCGACGCGCGGTACCGACATGTAATTCATGTCGATGAACAGGTCATTGAGCACGACCTGATCGATCTTCAGCGTCGGATTGACGAAGTCGAGCATCGGCGCATTGAGGATGAGATTCGCCGACGATGCGACCGCGACTTTGCTGCGTTGTTTATTGAGCAGCTCGATATCGGCCGTAATTTCCTTACGACGATCATCGATTTCCTTGATCCGCGCGAGAAACCGATCCGAACGTGCCTTGACGGCATCGCGCTCGCGCGTCACTTCCTGCAGACGTAGTGTCAGTTGCAGAACGCGATTCTCTAATTCAGCGAACTCGCGTTGTTTGACTTTCGGATCACCGCGATGCTGTACGTTCGCCGCTTCGACCTCGTAACGCTTGGCGTCGAGCAGCGCCTTGGCGAATCGATAATCCTGATCGGCCGCGTAATGCTTCCCTTCCCACTCGTCGAGATCCTTCTGTGCTTCGAGATACGCATTCCGGTGCTTCGCAACTTCGACTTCGCCCTGGCGGCGCTCTTTCTCCAATGCCGCGAGCTGCTTCTGTAATTCAGCGTCGTTCTTCGCGCGCAACTCGTGATCGATGCGCTCCTGCTGGATGCGATTGAATTCGAGCTGGAACCATTTCCAGCCGCGCACATAGTCGTAGAACACCATCAAACCGGTCACGGCCAGCAGGCCGAGACTGGTCAGCGCGAAGATGAGGTTGAGCTTCCTCATCGGATAGTTGTGCGGGATGGGTTCTTGAGGCTTCATTTCGTCGGCCGGCGCTCACTAAATATTCAGGAAGATTTCCTGAATGTGCACGAGGTACTTGAGATTGAACAGCCACCGCAGAACCATCTTGATCGGCAGCGACAACATCGTCAGGAACAAATACGCACCGACGTAATAACGCGCGGCGCCCATCTTCAGATAAAAGCGGCGGAACGGGCCTTTGGCCATCAGCGGCGCAAGGCCGAGGTACAGAATTACGAGCAGGAGACCCGGAGCCTCGCGGATCAGCCACAATTTCGGCAACGGCATCGACAATGCCTTGACCCAGAACAACTCCGATAAATCGACGTTGACCAGAGGCTCCTGCTTCCGGGGGTCCCAATATTAATATGGACCGTAGAAGTTCCAGTTCGGTCGGCGCAGGAACGTTCCGGTAATGATCAGAAACGACCACAATACGAGGAATCCGTAGAGGAAAACGCCGATTTCCCATTTGCGCTCGCGGAACGCGTAATAGCCATTTCCTTTGGGATTCGTATCGATATACGGAATGGCCATCAATCCCACAATGATCAGCGTCGGTAAGACGACACCGGCGAGCCAGGGATCGAAATAAACGAGCATTTCCTGCAGACCGAGGAAGTACCACGGCGCTTTCGCAGGATTCGGCGAGGATGTGGGATTCGCTGCTTCTTCGAGCGGCGCTCTAAGACCGACCGACCAGACGATCATGATGATCGTCAATGCGATCATGCACAGTAATTCGGTATAGACGAGATCGGGCCAGGTAAAGAGTTTCTCGTCCGACTCGGTTTTCTCATAAGGGATCCCGCCGGCGAGAATCGCTTTATCGTTGTAATACGCCTTACGCAGCGCGATCCACGTGAAAATCCCTAACAGGAAAATCATCGCGCCGATCGGCACGTTGTCGGGTTTTGCGGCAATTAAGTAGAAATTCGGATCGAGCATCGATAATCCGAATCCCGCCAGACCGAAAATCAGGAGCCACATCCCGGTTTTCGGCTCCCACAGACGCGCGCCGATCGTCACCAGTCCCCACATGATGAGGAAATACGCGATCGCCAAATACAGAAGTGGGCGGCCGAACAAGTCGCGCCCCCCCCCCAACACCCCCCCAACAAATAACTCCCCTCCCCCCGTGGTCGTTTGCTGGCCGGGGCGCCGCTTT
>JBQCJC010000462.1:0-5851 GCA_051953135.1 Thermoanaerobaculia bacterium
TGACAGACTCGCCAGCGCGGGCAGCTCACTCAGCAACTTATCGAGCGGACGCTTTTCCAGTGTCTCGACGAACTCGGCCATGTCCGTGAACGTCGCGGCCTGCACGCCACGCCGGATCAAAGTGGAATCGAGATCGGCAACATCGGGAGCGGTGATCATGCGCGATGCGCCTGCATCGCACGTGCCTTACTTCCGTTGCGACGTGAGCCCCGTCACAATCCCGGCCCAGTACGTGAGGTGATGCATCGCGAAGTAAAACGGGATCAGCGGCCAGTACTGCATCGGCAACCGCGTCGCGCGAATGCCGAAGATCCACGTCGCCAGCGCGTACGGAATCGCGAACAACGGCGCGAACAGCAACCCGATCGCGCCCGCGATCACGAACAGCGTCACGCGCGGATCTTTGCGCTCGCGTTGCAGCAACCCGGTCTTCACGCGATAGCGCCAGCGTTGCTGAAGATACGGACCAGGAAATGCGCGACGTCGATGAAAGACGCGAATCTGATCGTGATACACAACGCGGCCTCGCTGCATCAGTTCCTTCAGCAACGCCGTGTCTTCGCCGATGTAGCCGATCTTCTCGTCGAATCCCGTGAATGCGCTGCGTCGCACGAAAAGATTCACGAGCGCGACGTCGCTCGCATGCTTCACATCGAACACGCCGCGACGATTTTCATGCGCCGCAATCCCGCTGCCGATGTACTTCGCGGCGAGCAGCGTGTCGGAGATCAATTCATTCACCGGCGAGTCCGGCGGCGCGGGATCGGGACCACCCACTGCGAGCACATCGGGATGCGTATCGAGGTACGCAATCGCGTTCGCGAGCCAGCGCGGATCGGCGATCGCATCGTCGTCGATGAACGCCAGCACCTCCCCCTTCGCCTCGGAAGCCGCTCGATTTCTTCGAGTTGCGGGATTACGATCCGTTTCGATCACGTTTCGGACCCCGGCTCGTTGCGGGAGTTCCAGCGGCTGAGCCGAGACGACGATCAGCTCGAACGAAAACGGCGCTTCCTGATTGACAACCGACGCGATGGCGCGTTCCGCGTCGCCGCCGATGCGCTCGACCGGCATGATCACCGACGCTTTCAGCGAAATGGAAAATTGAAAATTGAAAATTGAGAAAGTCTCCAGCCGCACCATTTTCAATTTTCAACTTTCAATTTTCAATTCATAGCGGCAGACAAAGCATTCATGAAACTGATCATTCAAATCCCCGCCTTCAATGAAGAGGCGACGATCGCGCAGGCTCTGCGCGACCTTCCGAAGAAGATCGACGGCATCACGTCGATCGAGACGCTCGTCATCGATGACGGGTCCACCGACAAGACCGTCGACGCCGCACGCAAAGCGGGCGCGACGCACATCCTGCAATTGAAATCGCATCGTGGTCTTGCCGCGGCGTTCGTCGCCGGCATCGACGCGGCGCTGCGCCTCGGCGCGGACGTCATCGTCAACACCGATGCGGACAATCAGTACGTCACCGCCGACATCGCGCGCCTCGTTGCGCCGATCGTCAAAGGCGCGGCCGAAGTCGTGATCGGCGATCGCGAAGTCGCGAAATCGCCGCACATGTCGCCGTTCAAAAAATCGCTGCAGCGTCTCGGCAGTTGGACCGTCGGCAAAGCATCGGGACTCAACGTTGCCGACGTAACCTCCGGCTTCCGCGCCTTCACACGCGAAGCGGCGATGCAGATCAACGTCTTCAATCCCTTCACCTACACGCTCGAAACGGTCATTCAGGCCGGCAATCGCAATCTCGGCGTGCAGAGCGTTCCGATTCGCACCAATGCGCCGACGCGCCCCTCGCGCCTCTATCGCGGCATCGGCACGTACATGCGCAAGTCGATGGCCACGATCTTCCGCGTGTACACGCTCTATCGTCCGCTGAAGACGTTCTTCGCCATCGGCAGCGTGCTGATGTTCCTCGGCGTCGTGTTAGGCGGACGATTCCTCTGGTACTTCCTGCAGGGCGATCGCGGCGGTCACGTGCAGTCGCTGATTCTCGCGGCCGTGTTTCTCATCGCCGGATTTCAGACGTGGCTCATCGCATTGCTCGCCCATCTAATCGCGGTCAATCGCAGACTCACTGAGGACGTGCTGATTCGCGTGAAGAAACTCGAATCGCCGGAACGCGATCGCAAACCGCAGCGCGTTCCGCAGCAGCAGAATCAAAAGAATCCGCAGCCACAGCAACCGCGTCGCGAGAAACCCGCGCCCGCGGCTGCAGCAACCACTCCTGCAACTCCCGCGGCCGCGCCTGCACAACCTGCAACGCAGTGGGTGTGGCTCGACGAATCGAAGCTCGAGAATCGCGGCAACGCGAAGCCCGAGCCGAAGCCGGCGTTCGTCCTCGACGACGAAGACGAAGGCGATGACGAGCCCGCACTCGAGACCACGGGTACGCCGTCCACCAACGGGCGACGCCGTCGTCGCCGGCGCGGTCCCCGGCAGCACAATGAGCTGCCGGGAAATCGCGGAAAACATCTGGCTGGAGAGGAAGGCGGCGAATAAGCCGCCTTCACTGTTCTAACTCACGTTTCCCGGCGGCTGGTTATTGACCTCCGGATCGACGTTGATGCCGCCGACGTTGATCACGTAACCCCACAGCGACCCGGGCGCGACGATCGTGTACGGCGCGGAGACGAGCGTGTTCGGATTGCTTCGCGTGACGACCGGTGCATCCGGAGGACTGCCTTCCCACTCGAAGAAGCCTGTCTCCGGAAACTCCGCACCAGCGACCGTCCAGACGAGCACGACTTCCTCGCCGGTGACGTTCGCGCGCGTCGGGAACACGGTAATTCCCGTCTGATTCGACGTGATGGCGATATTCACTTGAGAAGCCATCGGTTCCTCCTCGCTATTGCGCGCGGTACATCGGTCCGCCGGGAGGCTGGTTGTTGACCTCGGGGTCGACCCACTCGTCGTTCACCAGAATCTTGTAATCCCACACGCGACGCACCAGTTTGTCGTTTTGATAAATGGCCGACGTCAACTCGACATCGCTCACCCACGACACTGTGGGAGCGCCGAGGGCAATCGCCGCGGACGACCACTCGAAGAACTTCCCGGAAGGATCCTTCGAAAACGTCGCGCCCTCCTTCGCACGCCAGACCAGCCTCACATCATCACTGCCGTAGCCGACGTTCGCGCGCGTGGGCACGACGCCAATCCCTCCCGAAGTATTGAACACGTTGATCGGAATGTCTTTCATGCTGAACCTTCCTTTCATTTCTGCTCTCTGCTAGCAGCCCGAATCCCTGCAAACGGACTCGAGATCGTTGGCGAAGTAACCGGCGCTCCGCAGTTGCGCGACGATCGGCAGCGCCTCGTTCGTGCGATGGCGGCGAAGGAGAATGCGCGCCCATAAATCGAGCCGCGAGAGCTCTGTCGTCGAGCCGATGAGCGGCTCGATTTCCTGCTCGGCGCGCATGTAATCGCGCAGCGCCTGATCGGGATTGCGTGAGCGAAGAATCTCGCCGAGCTCGAACGATGCACGCGCGGTGTCGAATCGCACGCGCGTCCCCGGTTTCATCGATGCGAGTTGCGTGATGCGATCGCGCAGCACCACTTCCGCTTCGCGCGTGCTGCCGCTGCGTGCGAGCGCTCGCGCGTAATCGATCTCGGCACTCGAAAGATCGAGCGGCCACTCGGCGCGCGTCGGCGCTTTTTCAATTGCCTGACGAAGCAACGAACGAGACTCGCGCGTAAGCGAGACCGCGCCCGCGGAGTCCCCACGATTGAGAAGCGCGGCGCCGAGACGACGCATCGTCACTGCGACATTGCGCTGCCAGTCGACATTCTCTCGATCGCGTGCCGCGAGGCGACGCTCGATCGACAGCTCTTCCTGCCACAACGAATACGCCGCCGCGGATTCACCCGCGGCATTCAACGACTGCGCGAGATACGCCATCGCATTCGCGAGACGATGCGCGTAATCGGTGTTGTTCGTATCGCGCGCAACGAGCGCGCGATAAATCGCGACTTCGCGTTCGAATCTCTGTCGTGCCGGACGCAGGTCGCCGAGTTGAAACAACACCCAGCCCACCTTGTTGTACGCGCGTGCGAGATCGGCCTGCACGCCCGCATCGCCTGCTTCGCGCGCCGCGAGCTTCTCTTTGATGTCGAGACTCGTCTCGTAATGCTGCAGCGCCTCGCGCAGTCCCTCGCGCGTCCCATCCACTTCGAGCGCGAGCGCCACTCCACTGTGTCCGTACGCGCGCTCGAGCTGATACTCCTTCTTCTCCGGATCGATCGACGCGAGTGCATCGCCGGCTTTCATGTACTCGCGCATGTGGCGCAACGCTTCCGTCGAATTGCCCTGCAGGCGAAATGCGTAGCCCATGAAGAAATGCGTGGCGCCGACGGCCATCTGCGCATCGCCGTTTTTCGGCGCGCGCGCCACCGCGATGTTGCCGAACTGCAGCGCTTTGTTGAGCATCGTCAGCGCCTCGGGAGTCTTGCCCTGAAAGATGCGTACATCGGCGAGCTGATTCAGTGCCTTCGCGTTGCGTGCAAGCTCGTCGACGCTCATCGTCGCGGGATCGAGCGATGCCATGTACGTCATCGACCGCGCACCGACGTCGTCGAGAATGTCGAGTCGTCCGACCGGCTCGAGTTTCTTTCGCAGATCGCCGAGCATGAACTCGATCAGGTTCTCCGCTTGCGCGCGGCGCTTCTCCGCTTCTGCCTGCGCGGCGACTGCTTTCGCACGCTCGGTCTTCAGATCGACGGTGTAGCGCCACACGCCGAGGAGGATGAGGATGATGATTGCAGCGATGGCGCTGCGTCGTGCAACGCGTTGCGGCCGCGCTTCGAAGTAGCGAAGTTTCTCCACGACTTCGACAGCCGTCGGACGATCCGCGGGCGCGAATGATTTCAATCGTTGAATGAGCGCGGCAACATCGCGCGGCGCGCTCTTGTCGACCGGCAACGTTTCGCCGCGGGCAACACGCATGATCACGTCGCGCGCACTGAGATTGTCGGGATGTGGTTCGGCACCGGTGAAGAGCCACTGCAGGAACAAGCCGAACGAAAACATGTCGCTTGCGGGAGTGAGCGATTCGCCGCGCGCCTGTTCGGGACTCATGTACAACGGCGTGCCGAGGGTGATGCCGACCTGCGTCGCTTGATAGTCGCGACGACCGCCCGTCGCCGTCAGCGCTCCGGTGTCATCGGGATCGACCGCGAGCACGAGCGTGTCGACAGTGGAGAGATTCTCGCCGGGACTCGCGCCGACGATTGCGCGACGACTGCCCGATGATCGTGCGGCACGCGCGCGGTTCAGCCAGCGTGCGAGACCGAAGTCGAGCACTTTCACTTCGCCATCGTGCGTGAGCATCACGTTCTCGGGTTTGAGATCGCGATGCAGAATGCCCGCGCGGTGCGCCGCGACCATCACCTCGGCCACCGACATCGCGATGCGCATCTTCTCGCCGCGCGTGAATTGATCGAGCTGACAATCGAAGAGCGTTCTGCCGTCGATGAACTCGAGCACGAGCAGATCGACGTCTTCGCTTTCGATGTAATCGTGGATGCGGCAGATGTTGCGATGATCGAGCTTCGACAACGCACGCGCTTCGCGCAGCAACCGGTCGCGCGCGTCGTCGTCGAGCCGCTGATCTTCGTTCAGAACCTTGACCGCGACCTTGCGTTCGAGCGTCTCGTCATAGGCGGCGTAGACGTCGCCCATCGCACCCGCACCCACCACATCCGTGACACGGATGTGCCCGAACCGGCGGCCGATTAGCTCCATACAAAGGTGTGGCGCGAACCGGGAGAAGTCCTACCCCCATGCGTTATGGAGTGCGGCGACGAGAGTCGCCGCTATCCGGTGGCTCGCGCCACCGCA
>JBQCJC010000463.1:0-18038 GCA_051953135.1 Thermoanaerobaculia bacterium
CGCCCGCAAGGACCGCCGTAATCGGCTCATTTGTCACATACAACAGTAAAGAACGTTCGCTGCCAATCCCTTCTCTAAGCGGCACAAGCGGCTGAATTGTGCCCGACTTCGTCTTAGCGATCACTGAAAACGGCGGCACCACACCTCGACCCCACATCGTCTGCGACAAGTTGAGCCTTAGTGGAATCACTACAGCAGGACGCATTACGAACGGCTCGAGCACTCGCCGCGATCCAGCAGCCAAAGAAATCGGGTTGCCAATCGCCACGGGTTCCCATCCGCGCATTGCAATCGGCACAACCGCACTATCCGCAGGGATCAGCACATCCGTCTGATCAATCGGAACACGGCGCAGATTACTCGGCGAGTTGGGATATGCGTGATTCGGGAAATACAACACGACTTCGCACGAAGACGGAATGGATTTGATTGCCGCGGATAAATCGATTGTCGCGGCCGGGACCATGGTGATCTCTCGCGTCTCGTATTGGGGAGACGGTTGCTGAACGCTTACATAGTAAGGATGGACGCTGACGAACCCCTCGGCGTTCGTTGCGTAATAAACCCAATCGCCCTTCGGCAGATCAATCACATCATCGGCGGACACGCACCGGACTTCAGTGCCGTCGCCCATGAACCTCGCAAAGTACTCCCCTTCGTATCCTCCGCGCGAAAAGCACACGCGGCTGCCCGGGATGCGCTGACCACCGACCGTCGTAAAGTATTCGACGCGCGCCAGCAGCGGAGCCGCGACGATCACAATCGCGACTCCGACGAAGAGCTTCAGCACGCGGAACATTTTTGCACGCCGTCACCCGTAAGCCACGTGTAGCACTTTCGAGCCAGTGGACTCTTTGCACTGGTAACCGGAGCGCGTTCGGCAACTCCTGTCGGTGAGGGAGCCAGAGAAACCAGGACGGACCCGTCAGCGATGAAGAAGAGAATTCTTCAGCCTAGTCCGCCCGTCGTCGTGGGGATATGAAAGGGGATATGGCAGCGATCCAAATCGCGCCTTTTCCTGCCCACCTGCGCTCCTGCCCACCGCACGCGCAAAAACCAAAAAGCCCCTGATTTCTCAGGGGCTTAGCTCGATTAAAACTGGAGCCGTTGACCGGACTTGAACCGGTGACCTGCTGATTACGAATCAGCTGCTCTACCAGCTGAGCTACAACGGCTTACGGGAGTTTCCTCTCCGATTCGGGCGCTGGTAACAGCGCGGGCGCGGATTGTATTCACGCTCCTCGAATCTGTCGAGAATTTTTCGCCGGCCCGGCCGGCAGCGCGGAATGCTTCGCCGAACGCATGTGAGGCCGCGCTGTGGCTTTTCGCATCGTGGGATTTTAGACTGTCCCCGGTCGCGCTCTTAGCTCAATGGATAGAGCAATTGACTTCGGATCAATAGGTTGGGGGTTCGAGTCCCTCAGGGCGCGCCAGACCTGATCCGCTTGTCAAAAAAAGAACGCCTCCTTCTGCTCGCGACCGCCGCCGTCACGCTCCTCGCTCGCGCGCTCGCGTACTTCCGCTATCGCTTCGACTCGGACGAGCAGCAACACCTGCACGTGGTGTGGAGCTGGACCGCCGGTCTTCTCCCGTATCGCGACACGTTCGACAATCACGCACCGCTCTTCCACTGGCTCATTTCCCCGCTGCTCCTGCTCTTCGGCGAGCGCGCCGACATCCTGCTGTGGATGCGTCTGCCGATGTTCGCGCTATTCGCGTTCGTCGTGTGGAGCACGTACATCCTCGGCAAGCGTCTCTACGACCAGCGCGTCGCGATGTGGGCCGCGATACTGCTCGCGCTCTTCCCGCCGTTCTTTCTGAAGTCGCTCGAGTTTCGCACCGACAATTTATGGACGACGTTCTGGATGGCCGCGCTGGTCGTGCTCACCAGCGGCGCGATGAACGCACGCCGCATGTTCGTCTTTGGGCTACTGCTGGGATGCGCGTTCGCGACGTCACTGAAGACGTCGCTGCTGATCCTCACGATCATCCTCGCGGCCTTGATCACGTACGTCTTCGCTTTGAAACGACGCGCAGCAAGACCGCCGATTCATTGGGCGATCTTCGGATTCATCCTCGCGCCCGCGGCATTCGCGATTTACTTCGCAGCGAAAGGCGCGTGGGATCCCTTCGTCTACTGCGCGTTCACGTTCAACGGCGAGCTTGCGAAGACGCGCGACAACCTCTGGATCGGCCGCGCGATTTTTCCGTTCACATCGGCGGCGCTGTTGTACGTCGCGTGGCGCTTTCGCGCGAACACGCATCCGTGGCGCTACTTCTTCGCGATGAGCATCGGCGTGTACACGATCGTGCTCGCGAGCTTCTGGATCCTCATCTCCCCGCGCGATTTTCTCGGCATCATGCCGCTGCTCGCGATCTTCGCCGCGGCCTTCGCAACGCGTGCGAAGAACGTCATCGCGACGTTCGCCGCGATCGTGATCGCGATGTTCATCACGCTCTGGTACTACGCCGAGCGATTCGAGAACAAAACGGCGTGGCACGTGACGATGATGCAGCAGGCGCTGCGACTCTCGCATCCCGGCGAGACGCTGATGGATTACAAGGGCGAGACGATCTATCGACGCCGGCCTTTCTTCTACGCGTTCGAATACATCACGCGCGCACAACTCGCGCACGGACTCATCCGCGATACGGTGCCCGAGGATGTGGTGCGTGAGCGAACGTACGTGGCGCAGGCTGATGGCCCGATGTGGCCGCCGCGCGCACGCGCGTTTCTCAGCGCGAATTTTCTGAACATGGGACGCCTGCGCGCGGCCGGACAGATGATCGCGAGCGACGGTTCGTTCTCGATCGCGATTCCCGGCGAATACATCATCGTCGGACCGAGCGGCGAGTTGCGCGGCACATTGGATGGGATCCCATACGCTTCCGCACGCGCACTCGATGCCGGTGCGCACAAATGGATCGGCGCGGAGGGCGCGGCGGTGATGTGGGCGCCCGCGTTTCGACGCGGGCACTCCCCGTTTCATCTGCGCGATCTGGAGTTCTAGGTGTACAGGCCGCCGCTGACGTTCACCACCGTACCGGTGATGTAGCTCGCCAGTTCACTCGCGAGGAACACCGTGGCGTACGCGATGTCGTCGACGGTACCGAGTCGCTTCAGGGCGATGCGCTCGGTCAGCTTCTCGCGCGCTTCATCGCCGAGGGCGTCGGTCATCGCGGTTTGGATGTAGCCCGGCGCGATCGCATTCACCGTGACATTGCGCGATCCGATCTCGAGCGCGAGCGACTTCGTGAATCCGATCAGCGCGGCCTTCGACGACGCGTAATTCACCTGCCCCGGATTGCCCATCAATCCGACGATCGACGAGATGTTGATCACGCGTCCCCACTTCGTGCGGATCATCTTCTTCACGATTTCCTGCGTGATGTGAAACGCGGAGTCGAGATTCGTGCGCAGCACGTTCGTCCACGCATCAGGCTTCATTCGAATGAACAAATCATCCTCGGTGATCCCCGCGTTGTTCACGAGAATGTCGATCGGACGCTCCTTCACCAGCGCCGCGACTTTCTCGCGCACGTCGGGCGACGAGATGTCGAGCTCCACGCCGGTCGCGTTGCCGATCTCGCTCGCGATTTGATTCACACGATCCGCGGAGCGCGCCGCGACGAGCACGTGTGCGCCCGATTCGCCGAGCCTGCGCGCAATCGCTTCGCCGATGCCGCGCGATGCGCCCGTGACGAGCGCGGTTTTGCCAGTGAGATCGATCTTCATGCCTTGCTCTTCTCCAAAAATGCTTCGAGCGTCGCGACGTCCGAGACGTTGATCAGTTCGACGTTCGCATCGATTCGCTTGATGAGTCCCGTGAGCACGTTGCCTGGTCCGATCTCGACGAAGCGCTTCACGCCCATCGATACCATCTTCTGCACCGACTCGACCCAGCGCACCGGCGACGCGACCTGACGAATGAGCGCGTTGCGCACGGCCGTTGCGGTGCCGATTGGCGACGCGTCGACGTTCGAGATCAGTGAGACCCACAGATCGTGAAACGGCGCGTCGTTGAGAATCGGCTCGAGGCGATCGGCCGCGGGCTTCATCAGTTCGCAGTGAAATGGCGCGGAGACGGGAAGCGGCAGCGCGCGACGCACGCCGCGCTTCTTCGCGACTTCGATCGCGCGCTCGATGCCGCTCTTCGTGCCGGCGATGACGATCTGTCCGGGCGCGTTGATGTTCGCGACGGAAACGATTTCTCCCTGCGCCGCTTCTTCGCAGATCGCACGCGCGTCTTCAACGGATGGACCGATGAGCGCGGCCATGCCGCCGGTGCCGACCGGCACGGCTTCCTGCATGAATTTGCCGCGCTGGCGAACGATCTTCGCGGCTTCGGCGGGAGTGAGTCCGCCTACGCTCACGATCGCGCTGTACTCGCCTAACGAATGTCCGGCGACGAGATCGCGTCGCGTCGCGCCATGCTCTTCGAGAACGGCGAGCAATGCGGAGGAGACGGCGAGAATCGCGGGCTGCGTGTTCTCGGTGAGCTTGAGCTCTTCTTCCGGTCCTTCGAAGCAAAGCTTCGAGATCGAGAAGCCGAGCGCGTTGTCGATCTCGTCGAAGACGCGGCGCGCGGCGGGATATTTTTCAGCGACGTCTTTGCCCATGCCGGCGTACTGGGAGCCCTGGCCGGGGAAGACGAATGCAGTGTTGTGCTCCATGGCGGCGCATCATATGAGGGCAGCGCGACGAGGCCAAGAGGTCATGATTTTCGTCGCGAGACGAACCACGCCGCGATGACGAGCGCGACCGAGAATGCCTGCGTCGCCATTCCGGCAGAGATCCACTCCACTCCGATCCAATCGAAGTCCGTCATTCGCGCGCGCCGCTCCACCGGAATCTGCGCGATGTCATGACGAACGCCGAAGTAACACGTACTCGCGCCAAGCGCGAAGACCAGCGCGGCCACGATCAGCAGCCATTTGCGCGCACGTCTCACTGCATCACCCACAACTCGGGATACTTCGCGACGAACCCGCTCTCCCCAATCTCCAACTCCGCCTCATATCCAACCGTCGGCGATTCATACCAGTACCGCCATTCATCGCGACGCTCGTAAATCTGCGGCAGGCGCGTCAGCGCATCCGACGAGAGATCGAACCACGCGACATCGAATTCCGCGCGCGCACCAATCGGGAGCGCGATGCGATTCAACTGGAAGATGTTCGTCGCGGGCGTGAAGCCGAAATCGAGATCGACGCAACCATCGACGTCCCGCATCGCGACGCCGTTCATTGTCCAGCGAGTTGCGTCGCGCGCAAACGTCACATCGATCGCGCGCTCGCCGAGTTGCCCACGAATCACTCCGCGCACTGCGCGCCACGCGTCATCGCACGTGACTTCGTACTGCGCAAACGCGGGCGTGTCGTTCTCCTTAAACACAGCAGTGCCGCGGAGGTGTCGCGCGGAAAGCAAACAGAAATCGTGACCGGGAGAATCGAGGCGGCGCCAGAACGCGGAGGCCATGTCGTAGTCTAGCGGCGGAACGCAATTTCGAAACGATCAGCTCACCGCCGCGATGTCCTCGACGAACAACGCGCACTTCCTGCTCTGGGAAGCTGACACATCACTCCACATCTAGATTCGCGGCATGCTCGCGCGAATGAAGGTCACTGATTTTTTCGCGAATCTTCGTGTCGATGCGATTCATCGCGAAGTCGCGGCCGACGCGAATGGCGTTCTTCACCGCCTTCGCGTTCGAGCGTCCGTGGCTGATGATGCAGCCGCCGTTCACGCCTAACAGCGGCGCGCCGCCGTATTCGGAGTAATCCATGCGCTTCTTGATGTCGCTGAATGCGCCCTTGAGGATGAGCGCGCCCGCCTTGCGCACCGGCGTGCGGGTGACTTCGGCGCGCAGCATCTTGTTGACCATCTCACCCAGTGCTTCGCCCGCTTTCAACACGACATTGCCGATGAAGCCATCGCACACGACGACGTCGCAGTTGCCGTTGAAGATGTCGCGGCCTTCGGCGTTGCCGATGAAATTGAGTCCGGTCTCTTTCAGCACGCGGAACGACTCTTTCACGAGCTCGTTGCCTTTGCCTTCTTCTTCGCCGATCGAAAGCAGACCGACGCGCGGCGCGGCGAGACCGAAGATCATCTGCGCGTAGAAGTGGCCCATGACCGCGAACTCACGCAGATACGCGGGCTTCGCATCGACGTTCGCGCCGACATCGAGCAGCACGGTGAAGCCGTTCGCGTTCGGCAGAATCGCGGCGAGCGCAGGTCGCGAAACACCTTCGATCGTGCCGAGAACTTTGTACGCGGAAGTCATTGCGGCGCCGGTGTGACCGGCGCTCACCATCGCGTCCGCTTTTTTCTCGGCGACGAGATTCGCGCAAACGCGAATGGACGAATTCCGCTTCCGGCGCAGAGGCGCCAGAGCGGTATCCGTCATGTCGACGACTTCACGCGCGTCGGCGATTTCGATCCGCGAGGGAACGGTGCCGCCGAGCTTTTCGCGAATGACTTCTTCGCGGCCAACGAGCGTGACCGTGATGTTCGGATACTCCGAGACCGCCTGCATGGCGCCTTCGACGATCGCGTCGGGCGCATGGTCCCCGCCCATGGCATCAAGAGCGATGCGGCAGGCGGCGGCGGTCGAGTCTCCGGCCATCACGCGAGCAGGCGTGGCTTAGAGAACGTCTTTCGTCTGGATGACTTCGCGGCCTTTGTAGTAGCCACACTTCGGACAAACGCGGTGCGGCTGCTTGGCCTCGTGGCACTGGGGGCAGGTGGAGAGCGACTTCAGTTTGAGGAAGTCGTGTGCGCGGCGCGTGCGGGTTCTCGCCTTCGAATGGCGTCGTTTTGGGTTCGGCATCGGAGTGCTCCTATCGTGTATTGATGACTATTTTTCGTTCTTCTTAGCCAGCTCGGCCCGAATGTCTTTGAGTGCGCCCCAACGATCGTCGGTAACGGACTCACCGCACGAGCAGGTTTCGCGCGTGCGGTTGACACCACATGTCGGACAGAGACCGAGGCAGTTCTCGTCGCACAACGGCTTCATCGGGATCGAAAGCTGGATCTGTTCCAGCGCCAGGTCCCGAAGCGGAATCGCTCTCTCCGAGTAAAACTCGACATCGAGCTCTTCACTGTCGGTGATCTCGACCTCCTCGTTTTCCTCGGAGGCCGCAGGACGAGGGCGAAATCTTACGTGAAACGTCGAAGCATTGGCAAACGGATACGGCTCCACGCAGCGCGAACAACTCAGATCGGCGGTGAAACTCACGGTTCCGTTGGCAATGTATTCGTCTTCGACGTCGCCTTTGTCCACATTCGCTTCGATCGCAACGTTGCCGATGGCCGCGACTTCATCGCGGTCCAATTCGGACACGGCGACGTCGTACGTGCCGCGATACGTTTGCGGTCCGTGCTCGTCGATTTCGTTGAAGTCGATGATTTCACTCATGATCGAAGCTCTGGAGACACGTCGGGCGTGCCACAGACGATCCCTTAACCCGCTGAGGTGACGAATCTATTTCGACACGATGCGAACGCGCAACTCTTCGACGCCGCCCGTGGCCGATTCGGCGGCCTCGACGGACTCCGCATTTTCGAGCGCGTCAATCCAGCTGCGAAGGTCGCGCGCACTGCGATAGATGCGCGGCGCGGCGTAACGAAGTCCGGGGTTATCGCCGAGGCGGCGCAAGACGGGATTGAGTTTCGAGGGATCGATGCGCCCGGCCCACCGATTCGCGGGCCAGGCAGCCTCGACAATCGCATCATTAATATAGGTGCCGAGCGAGCGCTGATCGAAGGAGACGAGCAACTGGCCGTCTTTCTCGCCAATCTGACCGACGAGCTCGATGAATTTGCGGTACTCGTCGATCGCCTTGCGCCCCGCATCATCGGCGCGAATCGCGATCACACCTTTCGGTCGCGGAAGGAGCAAACCGGCATCGACGTCGTAGAGCGAGATCGCGCCGCCGGTGGCAACAAGCGCGCGGATGTCGGTGCCGAGGAGACGATTCATGTCGCCGAGGATGCGCGGCGGCTCGGCGAAACCAACGGAGAGCATCGCGCCCTTGCGATACGAAGGCTTGATCACTGTCGCCGGCGTCGGTTCATCCGTGTGCGCGCGAGAGACGACAAGAATTTCTTTCGGCGTGATGCGAATCGAGGAAAACGCGGGACGTGCGATCGGAGGAAATGCACCGCGCGAGCTATTGCGCTGCACGACGAACGCGTCGCATTCCGAAAGCCCGTTCGCGATCGTGTAGTCGAGCGGCGGCGCCGCGGGTGCGGGATCGGCGATGAGCATCACGTTGCCATCCCATCGCGCGTCGTGTGGTCCGGCGATCATCGTCCAGATGCGCACGATCGTCGCGCGAACGCCGTCGAAGCGAATCGCATAGCTCGTCGACTTGCCGCTGCGCCACACGAGGAGATCCGCGCCGCCTAACATCCACGGACGCGGCAACGGTTGCTTCTCGGTCCACTCGAGCAGCGGTTGCCGCGTGACGGGATTCGCGAGGAACTTCTGATGCACGACGGCGACCGCGGGGATGTACGCGAACGCATCCGCGGTCGCGGGAACGCGCGCGAGAAATTGTTGTTGTTCGGTCGTGAGCGGAAAGCGAAGCAGCGGTGCGGTCTGCGGCGTCGTGGCGACGAGATACGCGATGGTGCCGCCGACGATGAGCGCGATCACCACCACGATGACGATGAGCTTCCGCATTTCGAGGGTGGCACTATAACGGAACGGGTGGAGCTATCATCGCCCGCCGAATGTCGCTCGCGTCCACCCTCTCCGTCATCACCAACGATCTCCGCCGCGAGCTCTCCTCGCGCATGCGTCGCACGTGGCGATCGGCGGTTCATCGCGAGCGCACGCTGCGCATCGGCGTCGACATTCGTCCGTTCTACGAGCCACTCACCGGCGTCGGCTGGTATCTCTACGATCTGCTGCACGAGCTCGCGAAACGCGATGACGTCGAGCTGTATCTGTTCGGCGACGCGCGCGTTACCGATGTCGGTCCGCATCTGCACGCGGATCTTCCGTTGAACGCGAAACTCTGCACGTTCGATCTCCGCAATCATGGCGTCGGCCGATTCGATCGTCCGCTCACCGCCGCAGCGTACGTCGCGTGGCTCGCGCTTGCGGACTGCGATGTGTTCTGGGGCGCGAATTACTTTCTGCCGCGATTGCATTCGGCGGTTGCGAAGAAGCGCGTGATCACGATTCACGATCTGACGTTCAAACGTTTCCCAGAGCTGCTGCAGAAGGAGACGCTCGCGAATCTCGAAATGCAGATGCAGCGCGAGATCGCGATCGCGGACGCGATCGTTTGTGTGTCCGAGGCGACGCGGCGTGATTTGCTGCAGTTCTACAACGTCGATCCCTCACGCGCCTTCGCCATTCACTCCGGCCTCGGCGTCACGCAACGCGCGCAGGAACCGATCGACGGATTGCCGTCGCGCTATCTGCTTTTCGTGAGCACGATCGAGCCGCGAAAAAATCTCGCGACGCTGCTCGATGCGTACGAAGCGTTGCGCGATCGCGGTGCATACGACGGCTCGCTCGTCGTCGTCGGCAAGATCGGCTGGAAATCCGAGTCGATCCTGCCGCGACTGCGCGGTCGCGGCATCGTGCATCTCGATTACCTGCGCGCCGGACAACTCGCAACCGCGTACGCGAACGCGGACGCGTTCGTGTTTCCGTCGATTTATGAAGGCTTCGGCTTTCCGCTGCTCGAGGCGATGTCGTATGGGATCCCATCGATTGCGGCGCAGTCGTCCTCACTGCCGGAAATCGGCGGCGACGCCGCGCTCTACTTCGAGCCGCGCGATGCGCACGCACTCGCCTCGCTGATTCAGCGCGTGACGAGCGATGCGACGTTGCGCGACGAGCTCGCGAAGAAAGGTCGCGCGCGTGCGGCGGAGTTTTCGTGGGCGACGA
Organism: Thermoanaerobaculia bacterium; assembly: GCA_051953135.1. GTDB lineage: Bacteria > Acidobacteriota > Thermoanaerobaculia > Gp7-AA8 > Gp7-AA8 > QHVT01. Next base: position 9,912 of record JBQCJC010000463.1, read on the forward strand.
CGGCCGAGAAGACGCTTCACGTTTTGAAGCGCGTCGCTACACTGTGATGCGTTGCGAGTTCTGATCGACGGCCGGCCACTCGTTGGCAACCGAACGGGGATTGGCGTGCACACCGCGGAGATCGCGCGGCGTCTCGGCGTCACGCCACTGATCGCATCGCATGCGCCGATCGAAAATCGCGAAGGCCTCGAGCATTGCGACTTTCGCGTCGATGCCTCACCGCTCGGCGTGCTCTGGCAGCAAACGCAATTGCCTCGCATCGATGCTGATGTGTTGTGGGGCCCGCACGGAACGTTGCCGGTCGCGTGGCGCAAACCATCGGTGGCAACGGTGCACGACTTCACGTCGATCACGATGCCGGGACGTCATCGGTTGAAGACGATCCTCTCGTTCAATCTTTTCATTTCGACGAGTCTCGGCAACGCATCGCGCATCGCGTGCGTTTCGCGCGCCGTGGCCGATGAAGCGATGCGCGGCTTCGCGGTGCCGTCGTGGAAGATCGAGCTCGTGCCGAACGGCGTCGATGCGTTTTTCTCACCGGGCGAGAGTGAAGGCGACTACTTGTTGTACGCGGGCACACTCGAGCCGCGGAAAGGAATCGATCTGCTGCTCGCCGCGTGGCATTCGCTGCCGATGCCGCGTCCGCGATTGATTCTCTGCGGCGACGCGGGCTGGCGCACGCGCGTACCAGACGGCGTGGAAGTGACGGGCTATGTGACGCGCGAGCGGCTGCGCGAGTTGTATCGCGGCGCGCTCGCGTTCGTGTATCCGTCGCGCTACGAAGGCTTCGGCATTCCGCCGCTCGAAGCGATGGCGTGCGGCGCGCCGGTGATCGCAACGAGAACAGGCGCGATTCCGGAATTCGCGGAAGGCGCGGCGGTGCTGATTCCGCCGAGTGACTACGATGCATTGCGCGAAGCGCTCGTGCGCGTGATTCGCGATGCGGAGCTGCGACGTGAGTTGCGGATCGCGGGACCGGAGCGAGCGAACGCGTGGAGTTGGGATCGCGGCGCGAGCGCGATGCGAACGTTACTCGCGGAGGCGGTGCGATGAAACGGCGCGCGGGCTTCCAGCCCGCCGGAGCGCAGCCTTCCAGGCTGCGCAGGCAGGATGCCTGCGCGCCGGCCGGCTGGAAGCCGGCGCTCCGTTTGCCGGCGCTCCGTTGTGCGTCGAGGAGCTCGCGATGCGCGTAGGCATCGACGCGCGCAAGATCGCCGACTACGGCATCGGCACGTACATTCGTGGATTGCTTCGCGGTGTTGCGCAACTCGATCGAAGCGACATCGACGTCATCGCCTTCGCACCAACGAACGAACACATCCCCGCCGGAATCCGCCACGAAACCATCGACGCGCCGCACTACTCCATCCGCGAGCTCTTCACGTTAGCGAGCGCGGCGAAGCGCGCGCGCATCGACGTTCTGCACGCACCGCACTACGTCACGCCGTTTACGTCGATCCCGCTCGTCGTCACGATTCACGACCTCATCCATCTGCACCAACCGCAGCGCAATCCGTTCGCGCCGCTCTACGCGCGCACGATGATCCGCCGCGCGATCCGCAACGCATCGCGCGTGCTCACCGTCTCGCACGCGGTCGAGCAGGACCTCATCGACTTCGGCTGCGATCCAAACAAACTCCGCGTCACGTACAACGGCGTCGACGCACCAGCCGCCAACCGCCAACCACCAACCGCCAACCAGTTCCTCGCGGTCAGCAACGACAAGCCGCACAAAAACATCGCCACGCTCGTCGAAGCGTTCGCACTCGTGCGACGAGAGATCACCGACGCGACGCTCATCCTCGCCGGTGGAACGTTCGAACGATTCGCGCAGAACGGCGGCGTCATCGCGCGCGGCTTCGTCGGCGACGACGAATTGCAAACGCTCTACCGCACCTCGACGGCGTTGATCATGCCGTCGCACGAAGAAGGATTCGGATTGCCGGCCGCGGAAGCGATGGCGCATGGATGCGCGGTGATCACATCGAACGCGCGCGCGCTCGTCGAGATCACGAACGACGCCGCGCTGCACGTCGATGCTCGCGATGCACGCGCACTGGCCGATGCGATGCTGCGCATCGCGCGCGATGCAGCGTTGCGCGATGCGCTTTCATCGCGCGGCATCGTTCGCGCGCGCGACTTTTCGTGGTCGCGCTGCGCGGAAATCACCATCGCTGCATGGCGTGATGCGTGGAACATCGTGGAACGTCGCGTCTAAATTACGATTTTTATAAACAAATGCTTGACAATATGAATTAACGATCCTATTTTTTCGAAAGCACATGATGATCGCCTACTGGATGCATGATTCAGTCAAGTCGCAGGTCATCGATACCCGTCTCTCCCGGAACTCCCACTCCCCAGTAATCAAGCTAGCCGGAGCGATCCGGCGCGTTATGCCAAGAAGCGCGACCGTGAGGTCCCGTACGGCATGAAAGGTGGTGAGTCACTGATGGCAGCGAAGAAAGGCGGCGCGAAAGCGTCCTCCAAGAAGGCGGCGAGCAGCAAGAAGTCGTCCAAGAAGAAATAAGCGATCATCACCGAATCTTTGGGGAGTCGTACTCGAAAGGCCGGCGTTAGCCGGCCTTTCGCTTTTCACGCGTGTGCGGCGGCGCAACGCAACACATCGCTCATTCGTAAACATTCATATGCGGAAAGCTCTCGTTCTCGCCGGTTCTCTCCTCGTCTCCCTCACCGTCTTCGCGAAAGACGTCGAGCACAAATTTCAATCCGCCGTCGAGCGCGGCAGCGTGCAGCGCGTGATCATCGACGTGCCGCAGGGCAACATCACCATTCGCAACGGCGCGCCGCAGCAACTCCTCGTCGCCGGCATCGCATCGCGCGATTACGACGGCAAACGCGAGATGGCGTGGGCGCAGAAAGTCGTCGACGACACGTCGGTCGAGATCTACGTCAACGGCAGCGAAGCAATCGTGAAGCGGAAGTTCGGACCGAAGGCCGAGTCGTATCGCGCGCGCAAATTCACCGGACTCGATCTGCGTCTCGAGATCCCCTCCGGCATCGAAGTGAAATTCGAAACGGACGCGGGCAACATCGACATGGCCGGCGACTTCGGACACGTGAACCTCGCACTGCGCGCGGGTGAAGTCGCGATCAAAATGCCGCGCTCACGCGTGCGCGCGCTCGACGCCTCATGCCGCATCGGCGAAGTGAAGACGAACACCGGCACGCAGATCATCGAGAAGGAAGGACTGTTCCCCGGCCGCATGCATTTCTTCAACGCGACCGGCACGTCGAACGTGAAGGCGCACGTGACCACCGGCAGGATCAACGTGGAGTTGACGAACTAGCGGTTGTCGGTTGTCAGTTGTCGGTTGTCGGGAGCACGTGACGATCGCGCGACGTGACCCAGGCCACAGCGTCCTCACGCGTCGCGAGCTCGCCGCGAACCTGCTTCTCGAGCATCGCCCGTTTGATCTGACCGAGCTCTTTTCCCGGCTGCAGACCCGTGACCTCCGCGATCTCTCCGCCGCTGAGCAGCGCGCGAATCGAAAAGTCCGGCAGATCGAGATTCGCATCGCGTCCCAGCGCGCGCAGCATCGGCGCGAGTTGATGCGCAACCCATTCGCCCGCATCGAACAGCGCGATGCGATCGTGCTGGTCGAGCAGGCGCTGCAGCGTCAGCACCTCGTGCAGCAACTGATCGCTCCACTTCCAGCGCTCGGCGTACGCACGCGGATCGCGCACCAGCAGCGCGTACGCGCCGGCGAGTGTCACGTCATCCGCGAGAAACTCGCGCGTCGCGAGCTCGAGCGGCGCATCGAGTCCCGTTTCGCGCAACAACGCGAGCGCGCGGCGAAACGCGCGCGCACCGAAGATGATGGAGAGCTCGTACGTGACCCGTTCGGTGGCGATGTCGAGAATGCGATGCGCGCGCGTGCGCATCGCATCGACCGTCGCCGGATCCATCGTGAATCCGAAGCGAATGGCCATGCGCACACCTTTCAGTGTGCGCAGCGGATCGTCATCGAAATTCGTGTCGCGCACCATGCGCACGATCCGCGACGCGAGATCGCGTTGCCCGTCATGCGGATCGAGCAGCACATCGCGATCGAGATCGAGCGCCATTGCGTTGATCGTGAAATCGCGGCGCGCGAGATCGGAGTCGATGTTGTCGTCGAGCAACGCCGCGAAGTCGTACACGCGCTCGTCTTTCACGACGCGATACGCGCTGAGATGTTCTTCATCGCCGAGGCGAATGACCTTGTTGCGTACGGCTCTGGCGAAGGAAAGAGGATCGAGACACGCGACGTCGACATCCGCGGGCTCGCGGCCAAGAAGCAGATCGCGCACCGCGCCGCCGACGACGTAGCCGCCGTGCGGAATGCGCGTCAGCGCGGGAAACAGCGTGAGCAGTTGTTCACGAAACGGCATTCCGCAGCACGCCGATCCCTTCAATCTCGACTTCGACCGTGTCGCCCGATTCGAGCGAGCCGACACCCGCGGGCGTGCCGGTGAGAATCACGTCGCCGGGCACGAGCGTCATGATGCTCGAGATGAACTCGATCATCACCGCGCACGAGAAGATCATCTGCGACGTACGCCCGTCCTGCTTCACCTCGCCGTTCACGCGCGCGATGACGCGCAGATCGCTCGGATCGAGATCCGTTTCGATGTGCGGTCCGAGCGGGCAGAACGTGTCGAAGCTTTTGCCGCGCGTGAACTGCACGTCTTTGCGCTGCAGATCGCGTGCGGTGACGTCGTTCGCGCACGTGAAGCCGCGCACGTAATCGCGCCACGCATTCGCCTTCACGTTCTTCGCTTCGCGGCCGATGACGATCGCGAGCTCCGCTTCGTGATGTACGAGTTGCGATTGCGGCGGCCGCACGATCGTTCCGCACGGAGCGAGCAATGCGCTCGGCGGTTTGAGGAAGATGATCGGTTCGGACGGCGCGTCGTTGCCGAGCTCTTTCGCGTGATCCGCGTAGTTGCGTCCGACGCAAACGATCTTCGACGGGACGACGGGCGGCAGCAGCGTTGCGTTCTCGGGAAGCTCGTTCGATTCAGCGACGCGGCCGTTGTGCAGATAGCGAAAGACTTTCATCGAACGCGATTCTAGTGGAGCGGCGGGCTCTCAGCCCGCCAGGTGGAGCGGCGGGCTCTCAGCCCGCCGGAAAGAAAGAACCGTCCAGACTCTCAGCACGCCCGTAAAAACATTCGGCGGGCTAAGTGCCCGCCGCTTCGCGGTCGTAAATCAACCACAATCCCGAAAACCCGCGCAGCAGGCGGAATCGCGATCGATACAACTGATGCAGGATGCGGCGATTCGCGTAGTACACGGCTTCCTGCAGAAAATCGCCGAACGTGACGTCGATCTCTTTCGCGAGGTCGAGACTCCGCTTCGCCTGCGTCAACAATTCCGCTTCGGGCCGCACGCCGGCGGAAATCGCGGTGGCGATGATCGTCGCCTCCGCATCGACTTTCTGTCGCAGCGCGGCGGCGCGCACGTAGAGCATCCACAGCTCTTCGTTGTCTTCCTCTTCTTCCGCCGATCTCCGTTCGATGAGCTTTTGATACGCCGCCGCTTCCCACGGCTCGAGCCGCAACTCGCGCAGATGCTCCGACGCGATCAACTCATCCGGCGGCAATGCAGGATCGGAACGATCGATCGCCGCATCGATGCGCATGATGAAATGCGTCAGCGGCTCGCCGCGACCGAAGCGTTGCGTGACGCGCTCGAGGCGCTGTGTCTCGTCGAAGAATGCCGGCGGCCACTCGTTGGTCTGCACGTCGTCTTCATTCGGCAGGCCGCGTCCGAGTTGCGTGAGGATGTTGTTCATCGACGCTTTCAATCGGAAGACGACGTCGTGTTTCACGTTCGACGTCGCGCGCAGCGCATCGAATTGCTCGCGCAACTCGCGAAAGCGCGCGATCTCGTCGATCAACTCGGGATTCGCTTCGCCGAAATTGCGCTCGATCGCGGAGCCGTGCTCCATGAGCTTGTCCGCGTCGTGCATGAGGCGTTCTTCTTCGCCGCCGTACAAGCGCGCGAAGCGATTCTTCGTGGCGATGTTGAGATCGACGATCGCGAGGAGCACGTCGGGATCGAAGTAGAGATCGCCGACGCGATGCTTGAACGTGCGCGCGTCGCGGAGGAGGTTGCGCTCGGTGAGGTCGTCGAATTTCGAGACGGACTCGATGTCGTCTTTCATCGAGCGCATTGCGCGAATGAGTCCGATGACTTCATCGCGCGGCGCATCGGCGGTGTGCAGTGCGGCGACGAGCTCGACGAGGCGCTGGCGCAGCGTAAGCGTATCGCTGGTCGTTTCGCCGAGGCGCGTGAAGAGGAAGTCGAGCTTGTCGCGGCGATCGCCTTCCACCGCATCGGCGAAGAGATAGAAGCGAATCATCGATTCGGTGATCGCGTCGTCCTGCGGCTTGATGCTTTCGAAGAATCGTCGCAGCAGCGATGGCCCGATGCGCGCGTCGGCCGCGAGGATGAGATCGGTCGCGTCGACGAGCATCTCTTCGACTTCTTCGATCTTCGCCATCGTTCCATCGCCACGCACGGAACCGCGCATGATGTTGCCGATGGCGTTGGCGACGCTCTTCACGTGCTCGTAAATCGAGTCAAAATCGAGTGCGTATGGAAGGCGCTCGCCAAGCAGATGGCGATGCGCACCGGACACGAATTGATGCGCGGTCCACGTCGCTTTGAAGCGATCGGAAATGCGCGCATACCTGCTCTGGAACTCCGCGACGTCGCCCACCTTCACGCTGAAACCTCGGATGCTATGATTCTGGCACGAATGGCACAGACGACGTTAATCACTCGCGAACAGATCAACCAACGTGTTGCAGAGATGGCGAAGGAGATCAGCGCGGAATTCGCCGGCTCGGATCTGATCGCGCTTTGCGTGCTCAAGGGAGCGATGTTTTTCTGCGCGGATCTCGTGCGGCACATGGACATCGACGTGGCGCTCGATTTCATTCAGATCTCGAGCTACGGCAATCAGAAGTACTCGTCGGGCGTGGTGACGATTCTCAAGGAACCGCAACTCGACATGCGCGGCAAGAACGTGCTGATCGTCGAGGACATCATCGACAGCGGCTTGTCGATTCGCGAAGTGACGAACTACATCGAGAGCCGCGGCGCGGCGAAGGTGAAGACGGCGTCGTTTCTCGACAAGCCGAAGGCGCGCAAGGTTCCGTTCGCGCCGGACTACGTCGGGTTCTCGATCGATCCGCAGTTCGTGATCGGGTACGGATTGGATTTCGCGGAGAAGTACCGGAACATTCCGGAAGTACAAGTGCTCTCGGACTGAGCGAACCAATCGGAACGCCGGCTAACGTTTCGCCTACTTCGCCGCTTCACGAATCAATTTCACCCACTCCGCGTACTGCTTCCCACTCGGATGCAATCCATCACTCGCGACGAGTGATGGATCGTTGCCGCGCGAGATCGGCGTGATGTCGGCGTACTTTGCGCCCACGCGCTGCGCTTCCTCGCGGTTGATCGCGTTGTACTGATCGATCTCGCGAGCGATCTTCGCGCGATCGCGGCCTTCAGCGAACGGCGTCACGCCCCAATCCGGAATCGAGACGACGATCACGTTCTTCGCATTACCGCCTGCGAATCCGATCGCGCGCTGCAACAGCGCTTTGAATTCGCCGCGATACTGCTCCGCATCGCGGCCGCGATATTGATTGTTCACGCCGATCAACAGCGTGACGAGATCGTACGTCTCGGTGATGTTCGCGCCATCGATCGCCGCGTTGAGCTCATCCGTCGTCCAGCCGGTCTTCGCGATGATGCGCGGCTCGCCGAGGTTCATCGCACGCGCGAGCTGCACCGGAAAGCGCTGATCCTCGGCCACGCTCTCGCCGATCGTGTACGAATCGCCGAGTGCGAGATAGCGAGTTTGTTTCTGCGGCACTGCCGTACAGGATGCCAGCAGGATCAGCGCAAGTGCGAGTTTCCTCACTTCACGATTCCCATCAGCAGCAGTACGGCTAAGACTGCGCCAAGGACGTATCGGTAGTAGATGAAGATGTGCGTCGTGTGCGTGCGCAGGTAGCGCAGCAGAAAGTAGATCGAAGCCCAGCCCGAGATGAACGCGACGATGATCGAGACGATGATCGGAGTCGTACCGACCGCGGCGAGCG
>JBQCJC010000464.1:0-2463 GCA_051953135.1 Thermoanaerobaculia bacterium
GAGCGTCGCGCGCCCGCCGCGGCCGTAGCACGCGTCGGTGACGAGTTCGACGCATCCTTCGGCGACGAGCACGTCGGTCACGATCGTGGCGACGTTCTCCGCATGCGACGGCAAGGCGCCCATATCGACGCGCGGCAACGTGATCGGCGTGGCGTTGTAGCCAACGCTCTTCAGTAACTCTTCGGCGAGATCCGCTTCGAAGTTCACGTCCCAGATGCGATGCGGTGGGACTGTGACGATGAGGTGGAGCGGCGAGCTCTCAGCTCGCCGGGTGGACGCGAGATCGTCGGCGGGCTGAGAGCCCGCCGCTCCATCCGGCACTTCGACCGCGAAGCCATATCGCGTCAGCCGTTCGGCCATCTCGAGTCTCGACATCGTCGTACCGATGAAGCGATTCGTTTTCGCGACGTCGACGTCGATCGTGCGCTGCGGATCTTTCCAGTCACCGGCGACGTACGTTTTGCCAACGCTGTAGCCCGCGTATTTCTCGAGGAGATACGCAACGCGCGATGCGCCGACGGCCGGCAAGGTCGGATCGCCGCCGCGCATGAATCGCGCGGCCGCATCGGTTGCCTGATTCATCTGCCGCGATGCGATGCGCACGGCGACAGGATCGAAGCACGCGGACTCGAGCAGAATGCGCTTCGTGTTTTCGTCGACGCCCGAGTCGGCGCAGCCGATCACTCCGGCGATACCGAGGATCTTCGAATCATCGGCGATGACGAGCGTGCCTTCGGGAACATCGACGTGCTCCGTCGTGAACAGCAGCAATGCTTTCTCACCAGCGCGCGAAAGACGAATCGTGATTGGTCCGTCGATCTTGTCCGCATCGAACGCGTGCGTCGGCTGGCCGATGTCGAAGTTCGTGAGGTTCGACGCATCGACCGCTTCGCTGATGCTGTGCACGCCGGTCGCGATGAGCGGCTTCAGCACGTCAGCAGGAAGTTGTTTGGATGCACCGCGAGAAAGCTCCGTCACGGTGTACACGAGACACAGCGGCGTCTCGATCTTCACCTGCGTCGCATCCGCGCGAACGATGTCGAGCTTGCGGCCTTGCGGGAAGTTGAGTTTCTTGCCGGTGCGTCCCGTGACTTCGCGCGCGACGCCGTTGTAGCAGTAATGATCGCCGCGATTCGCGAGCAGCTCGCAGTTGAAGACGGTGCCGTCCGCATTCGTCTCGACGGTCTTCACTTCGATGCCGACTTCGTCGAGCAACTCACGCGCGTCGTGAATCGACGACGGCATTTCGGTGTGTGTATTCAAATGTTCGAGGAGGAATCTCACATTCCACCTCGGTGAATGGTCTGGTGCACGCGCAGATCCTGTTCATACAGCGGCTTGAGCGCGGTGAGGCCGGCCGCCTGCGCGGCGATGCGCGTCGTGCCGATGCCGAACGCGATGCCGCTGAGTTTCGTGTGGTCGTAGCCGAACTCGATGAAGACTTTCGGATGGATCATTCCGGAGCCGAGGATCGTGATCCAGCCCGCGCCTTTGCACGCGGGACAATCGTCATCCTTCGCTTTGCAAACCGTGCACTGCATGTCCATGCCGACCGACGGCTCGGTGTACGGGTAGTACTTCGGCTTGAAGCGGAAGACATGCTCGTCGCCGTAAATCGATTTCGCGATTTCGGTGAGCGTGCCTTTGAGATCGCCGTACGTGAGTCCTTCTTCGACCCAGATGCCTTCGAATTGATGGAACATCGCGAGGTGTGTCGAGTCGACCGCTTCGTTGCGATAAACGCGGCCGGCGGCGACGACTTTGATCGGCAGCGGCGGATGTTGTTCGAGCGTGCGCGCCTGCACGGTCGTGGTGTGCGAGCGCAGCAGGTGATTGTTCGGAAGCCAGAACGTGTCCTGCATGTCGCGCGCGGGATGGTTCTCGGGGATGTTGAGCGCGTCGAAGTTGTAGTACGGCAGCTCGATGTCCGGACCTTCTTCGAGCCGGAAGCCGAGGCGGCGCATTACGTCCATCGCTTTTTTGTGGACCTGCGTGAGCGGATGCGTTGCGCCGCGCTGCTGCGCGATGCCGGGCATCGTGAGGTCCTGCCATTCGCTCTCGATTTGTTTTTCGATCGCGGCGTTGCGGATCTTTTCGTCCGCGGCATCGAGTGCTTTCTCGATGTCCTGCGCGGCGTCGTTGATCTCTTTCGCGAATTTCGGACGTTCGTCGGCGGACATTCCGCCTAACGATTTCAGTGCGGTTTTGACGTAGCTCTTCTTGCCGAGGTAGCGCGTGCGAAGATCCTGCAGCGCCTCGGGAGTCGATGCCGCGTCGAGCTCGGCGCGGAACTGGGACAGCGTTTCGGTTGTGCTCATACGTAATCAGTGGAGCGGCGGGGGCTGCACCCGCCCCGTGTTTGTAAGCCCCCGGGGGGCTGGCCCCCCCTGCCACATTGTGTTTGCGCGGCCGCCCGCGGTTTTTTACAGGGGAGCCCCCCACCTCGGGGCGGAGGGTGGGGGG
>JBQCJC010000465.1:0-5848 GCA_051953135.1 Thermoanaerobaculia bacterium
TACGTGATGACGATGCCGAGGACGTACATGAACGACAGACCGAAGCGTCGTGCACGACGGCCATCGCTCTGCATCGCGAAGAATCCGAGCGTGATCGGGATGAGCGGAAACACGCACGGCGTGAGATTCAGCGCGAGTCCGCCGAGAAACAGAATCGCGAGCGTGAGCGGCAATCCTTTATTCGCGAACGTCTGCGCGAGGCGATCCTTCGGCTGCGCGTCTTTCGGCGCTTCGGTGAGCGGCGTGAAATTCGCGTTCGACGCGGGAGCGCTCGGCGTCGCGGCAGGCGCCGGAGTGAGCTTGCTGATGTCGATCGATGCAGTCGCAACGTTCGGCGGGAGACACACGCGATCGCTGCACGCCTGGAACTTCAGCTTCGCATCGATCTTCGTCGCGCCCGGCTTCAGCTTCGCGCGGAAGCCGATGTGGAACGTTCCGTCGAACACCGCGAGCGGTTTGCCGCCAGTGAACTCGAATGCTTTTAACTGATGCGGCGGGAAACTCGCCGCGGTGAGCTCCGCGGTCGCGGGATCGAGCTCGAGCACCGTCGGGATCACGAACTCTTCGGTCGGCTTGTTCGAGTTGACGTGCCAGCCGTTGTCGATCGTCGCGACGATGGTGCCTTCGACGTCGTCACCGCTGCGCGTGTGAATCGAGCCGGTGATCGTTGCTTTCGGCAACGAGTCGGGTCCGCCGAATCCGCCGAGTTGAGAGAAAGCGGGAGCGACGGCGAATGCGAGAAACGCCAGGAACAACGCGTACTGTCTTTTCACTGATGACTTACTTTCCGGACGCGGCCAGACGACGCTCGACGTCCGGGAGGACCGCGTCGATGTTCGCGTTCAGCTTCGAGTTCGGATAGGTCTTCTTGAAATCGCGGAACTCGTTCGCGGCGGCGAGCCAGTTGCCCTGCTGCATGTAGATCTGTCCGGCCAGAAGGCGCGAACGCTCGACGTACTCACCGACTTTGCTGATCTTCGTGAGCGAGCGCACGGTCTTGAGCGCGTCGTCGGGGCGGCCCTGAAAATAGGCGCTCATGGCGAGGTGGTAGTACGCCTCGTCGCGAATCGACGGCGGCACGCCTTTCTCGCTCATCAACTTCTGCAGACGCGGATCGCTCTTGTCGTATGCGGAGCGGCCGAGGAAGTCCTTCGCGAGCTGAATGCGCTGGATGTAATCCTTCGCAATCTTCGGCTCGTTCTTCACGCGCGTGAGGAATGCGACGTGTTGCGCACGCACATCGGCGAGCTGTTTCGCGAACTCGTTCGCGGGCGAGTAGCCGCGAATCTGTCCGGCGATGCTGAGGTCGGGATCGATGACCACGAAGGTCGGCAGCGAGCTGACGCCGTACTTGCGCGCCATCTGAGTGCCTTCGCCGCCGTCTTCGGTGTTGAGGCGCAGGAGGACCATGTCGTCGGTGGCCTGCTGGAACGCGAGCGAGGGAAAGACCTCGAGCTCGAATCGCTTACACCAGCCACACCAGTCCGCGAACATGTCGACGAGGATGAGCTGCTGCTTTTCCTTCGCGACCTTCTGCGCCGCGGCCACGGACTTGTGCCAGGTACCCGCAAAGAGTTGCGGAGCGAGAACGAGCGCCATCGCGGCGGCAAGCAATCCAGTTCTTCGGGTCAAGTAGGGCCTCCGGGCTGCGAAACGGGCATGGCGTGCAGGGGTATTCCGAGCGGCGACGGACGTTGCGCAGGTGTTGCGAGAGGAGAGAGCATCGTGAGGCAAGTGATGAGAGATGAGCGATGAGCGATGAACCGCGTCGCAAGCGTCATGTCGTTCGATATGACGTCAGATCGCGAGGCGCGTTTCTCGTCGTTGCCGTTCATCGTTCATCGCGCATCTCTCATAGTTCAACTCTGCGCAAAAACACGTCGCGCCGCATACGCCCGCGCGCGCTCAATGAACGCGGTCCACACCCCCTCCGCGCTCGCCTCCCCCGCCATGTCCTCCGGATGCCACTGCACTCCGATGAAGAACGGGTGTTTCGGATCTTCGATCGCTTCCACGACTTGATCCGGTGCGTGTGCGGTGACGCGCAATCCTTCTCCAACGCGGGCGACAGCCTGGTGATGCGAGGAGTTCACGTTGAATTCGAGTGACGGGAGCATCGTGGCGAGACGCGAGCCGGCGTCGACGATGACCTCGTGGCGTGCACGGTCTTCCGGAATGCTGGCGTGGCGGATGTCGGTCTCGACGGCAGAGTCGATGTCCTGAATGAGGGAACCGCCTCGCGAGACGTTCATCATCTGCATGCCGAGGCAGATTCCGAGCGTCGGGATGCCGGCTTCGTACGCCGCGCGTGCGATCGCAAGCTCGTTTTCCTGACGGCGAGGATCCATCGGCTCCAGCGTCGCATGCGCGGTTTCGTTGTACAGCGATGGATCGCAATCGAAGCCGCCCGCGAGCACGACACCATCAAGCGTCTCGACGAGTTGCCGCGCATTCTCGGGTTGCGGCGGAATCAGCACCGGCACCGCACCCGCGCGCCGCAATGCTTCGACGTACGTGAGATACACGAACGCGCGCTCGCGCCCGGTGTCGGGCGTGTAGATGTCGGTGGGGATTCCAATGATGGGCCTGGTCAACGTTTCGTTCCTCCGGGAATCGGATTATGCGAAATTCGACCCCGCGATCAATGATCGTAGATCACGAACTGGACATACAGCGGGTGTCCGTTCTCGGGCACGTGGTCGACCGGCTGCCAATTCTTGTCGCCGACCTTCGCGTAGAACCGCATGTTTGACGACGGGGGCAGGATCTCGACGTCGTTGCTGTACGCTCCGGTGGGACACTCATACTTGAACTGGATCGGGGTCGAGCTGCCGTTGGTGGTGCGCAGCGCATACGTCACCCAACCCTCGGCACCGTGAATGCCGAAGTTGTCCTGCAGAATGAACCTGCCCACCTGGCCCGCGGGGATCTGCTGCGGCGGAAGCTGATCGTAGGTGCCGTGAGCGGCATGCGTGGTGTCGAGAACGAGCGTGTAGATGGTGCTCTTGTTCTGCATCTCGACATTGCACGAGAAGTCCATCAGCTTGAAGCCTTTCAGATGCGCGATGACCTCGCGCCACTGATCGTAATCACCGATCGCATTGGCCAGCAGGTTGTCGTAGAAGCTGCTGTGGCCGAGGAACACGTCCTCGACGCTCGCGATCGAGTTCGCAGGCAGGTGATTGGGATCGTTGTTCGGCAGGTTCAGCGCGTCGTAGGCCGCGACGTAACCCTGCAACAGCGTCTGCACCGCAGGCAACAACGGACTTTGCAGGCGCGGCTGATAGCTCATCGGCTGCGCAAACGTGAAACTCACGCGATGGCTCGAGCCGTCGACGTGAATGTCGGTGTAGCCCATGCCGCGCAGCGAAGTGACGAATGCATTCTCCATCGCCGAGTCTTTGAGCCGGATCGTGATCTCCATGCTGAGGTCTTTCGGATCGGAGTACATGCCCCACCGGAATCCGGTCAGCCACCAGTGCGTCTCCGGCCCGCATTGGAAGAACTTCTTGCCGTCGCGGTAGAGCACGAAGCCGATCTCGAGCATCTGCTTGTCGTTGGCGCAATTGAAGAAAAGATTGTGCTCCGGATTGGGATCGTATTTGCGCGCACCGAGCACCTTGTCGAGGATCGGCAGCGGGAAGTTGTTGTTCTTCGGGTCGCGTACGTAGACTCCGACTTCGCATCCGGTCTCGATGCCGTACTGCCCTTTCCAGAGCTCGATCATCCAGACCTTGCCGTCGTAATCGAAGAAGATCGGCTCGCAGTCGATGATCATGCCCGCGTCGAGTGCGTAATCGTCGTAGGCGTACGCGTAGCCAAAGTTGCGCTGCAGGGCATGCATGCGCGAATAGATGATGTCCTGCGAAGGGTCGTATTCGAATCCTGCAGCGTAAACGACTTTGGCGAATGCGGTGGTCGGTTCCCACTGAGACATGTTCGTGGTCTCCTCTGTTTCGAAACTTACGCGGTGGTCTGCGGCAGGCGCTCGCGCAGTTGTTCTTCGCGCCACCTTTCGCGAACCTGCCGCACTCTCCACGCGACCTCTTCGAGATAAACCCTCGCTCCGCCGCGCGTCTGCAGTGAGTTGAATCGTTCGTGGATGGCCGCGTGCTCGCTGGGATCGGCCATCTCGAGCTCGGTCTTGCGCGCGATGGCGAGGAATCCGAGCAGGTTGTCCGACTCGGGCAGCGGCTCGCGTTCGACGGCCGCGGCCTTCTCCGGCAAAAACGATTGAATGAAATCTGACAACTGGGCCGGGCTGCTGAGCATTTGCGGGCAGTCCGGCCGAGGAGCGTCGAGGGTGAGCAGATCAGTGAGGCTGGCGGCCTGCTTGTCGCGCTCGGTCAGAGGTTCCATGCCGACGATTTTTTCGAGCGTCGCAGGGATCGAACTGTGATCGTAGAGCGTCTTGCTGACGGTCCGCGCTGGAATCCACGGCGACACGACAACCGCGGGCACACGCACGCCGTATTGATTGAACGTAAAGCCGTGCTTGCAGTACCTGGATGTTGTGTCTGAATCACCGGGTGGCGTCGCTGCCAGCGGCTCGACCGAGTCGTAGAACCCGCCATGTTCGTCGTAGACGATCACGAACATGCTCGACTCCCACAGAGGCGAATTGCGGATCGCTTCGTAGATCTGATTGATCAGTTTCTCGCCGCGTGCCGTGTCGTCCTTCGGATGCTGAGACGAGCCTTTGCGATATGTGCCTGACGATGCGTCGCCGTAGTTCGGCTCGATGAACGTGTAGGTCGCCGGATAGTAGCCTTGAAGCGCTTTGGTGAAATCCTGCAGCGAGTCGACCGCAAACGGCCAGAGCAAGCCCTGGAGCGAGGTCACCTGCGGGACCGACCCGCCGATCGGGCCGTCTTCGTCCATGACGATTCGGAACGATTGCTCATGATTCTTGAGCGCGTCGAAGATCGAGCCGTTCTTGAACGAGAACCCGTTGAGGGATTCGGTCGCGGCCATGTCGAACTTGTCCGGGCTGTGATCGAGGCCGGAGGATGACGACCCATGCACGAAGTAGCGGTTAGGCCACGTCGGACCGGGCATCGACGAAAACCATTGATCGCAAATTGCGAATTCGCGTGCGAGTGAGTAGATCGTCGGAAGCTGACTGCGCGTGTCGAAGCAGGCCATGATCATCCGGCGGTCAGCCTCCTTCGGCGGGTTCCCTTCGGATGTCGTCGTCGCGTAGTTGCTGACGAATCCCGAGTTGTTGACCGGCGGATAGTTGGGAGTCACGAACGACGCGCCCGCGCCTCCCAGTTGCTCGACCACGTCGAAAAACTCGTGGCCGGGATCGGTCGGCATTGAGGTCGGCGCGTCCGAGGTGACTGGATAGTCCGTGCCGTTGTACGAGTTGGACGCTCCCTGGGGCGCGACGGTGATGCCGTTGATCCCCGAGCGAGCAAAGATGTTGTCGAACGAGTGATTCTCGAGCATCAGCACGAACACGTTGGCGATCTTGCCGAACGAGTGTCGCTTCTTCATCGTCGAATGCGTCGTGGTGCTCGCAAGCTTGATGGAGAACTGCGTCGTGTCGACGGTGAAGTCGAGGTTCTTGCCGGAGTCCTTGCTGGTCATCGTCGCGCCCAATTCGCTGGCGTACACACCCGCGTCTGAGCCTTCGTAGACCGACAACACGACCCACCATCGGTCGTTGTCGGTGAGGTGACCGAGCCCCGTCCCGTAGCCGACGCGCATCGGACCGACCTTCTCGCTCTGGTCCGCGCGGAACGCGGCACCTTCGGAGGCGATCACGATCACCTGATCATCCCAGTAGGTGTAGCTCACGTGATAGAGCTGGATGAGCACCTTTGATTTGGTCGTGTTTTGGATG
>JBQCJC010000466.1:0-3531 GCA_051953135.1 Thermoanaerobaculia bacterium
ACGGCGGCGATGGCGCCGCCGGGCCAGCCGGCGAGGGCGCCGGCGCTCCACGCTTGCACCTTGATCTTCCCGCTGAGCCCCGCATCGCGAAAACGCTCGAGGCGCAGCTCCACTACATCCTCGTCAACAAAGACGGTCCCGCCATCCACCCCGGCTCGCGTTCCTACGAACGAAGCTGGATTCGCGATGGCTCGCTCACCAGCGCGGCGTTACTCAGGTTAGGTCACGCAAGCGAAGTCAAAGACTTCATCGACTACTACGCGAAGCATCTTCGCGCCGATGGCTACGTGCCGTGCTGCGTTTCGCCCGCGGGCGCGGATCCCGTTCCCGAGCACGACTCGCATGGTCAATTTCTTTACCTGATCGCCGAGTACTACCGCCACACGCATGATCGCGCGTTGCTCGAAGCGCAGTGGCCGAACGTCATGCGCGTCGTGTTGTTCATCGAAAAACTCCGCGCGGAGCGGATGACCGGCAAATACAAAGGCACGCCGTTCTACGGCCTCGTGCCCGAATCGATCAGCCACGAAGGCTACTCCGCGAAGCCGATGCATTCGTACTGGGACGACTTCTTCATCCTCCGCGGTCTCAACGATGCCGCGTTCCTCGCACGCGAGATGAAGCAGCCGATGATCGCGAATCGCTATCAACGACTGGCGAATGATTTCCGCGACACGCTGACCGCATCGATCGAATCAACGTTGCGGCGCAAGAACATCGACTACATCCCAGGCTCCGCGGAGCTCGGCGATTTCGATGCGACGTCGACGACCATCGCGATCTCACCCGTCGATGAAGCGAGCATATTGCCGCAGGCAGCGCTGCACCGAACGTTCGACAAGTATTGGGAGCACGCGCTCGAACCGCGCACGTACACGCCGTACGAGCTGCGCATCGTCGGCACGCTCGTGCGACTCGGACAAGCGGATCGCGCGCGACAACTCCTCGCGTATTTCTTCGAAGACCAGCGTCCGCCCGCGTGGTACCAGTGGGCGGAAGTCGTTCATCGCAATCCGCGCGAGCCGCAATTCCTCGGCGACATGCCGCACACGTGGGTCGGCTCGGATTTCATTCGCAGCGCGCTCGACTTCTTCGCGTACGAAAGCGGCGATACGTTGATCGTCGCCGCGGGCATCTCGCGCGACTGGGCGAAGCAGGGCGTGCGCGTGCGCAATCTGCACACGCACTACGGAACACTCGACTACAGCATCGAGCCGGACGGCGACGCACTCCGCGTGCGCATCGGCGGCGATTTGCATCTGCCGCAAAACGGCATTCGCCTCATCTCGCCGCTCGACGGACGCGCGCACGTCATCACGCAAGTCCCGGCGGAAATCATCTTGAAGGAAGGTTCATGAGCTACGGGCATTTCTCCGCGGACGGACGCGAATACATCATCACCGACCCGCATCCGCCGCGTCCCTGGTCGAACATCATCAGCAATCCGCGCCTCGGACTCGCCGTCGCTCAGAGCGGCAGCGGCTTCACCTGGATCGACAACTCGCAACTGGCAGTCGTCAACTGGTGGCAGCAGGATTTCGCGCAGGACACGTCCGGCAAGTTTCTGTATGTCGCCGAGGGCGATGACTTGTGGTCGCTGAGTCCCGCGCCCGTGTGGGCGGACTTCGATCGCTTCGAGTGCAGACACGGCATCGGCTCGACGACGTTCGTCACGGAGCGCAACGGACTCATCGCGCACTGGACGCTCTTCGCACACGCGAGCGACACGGTCGAGCTCTGGATTGTGAAGCTGAAGAACACGATCAGCGCGAAGCGCCGACTCGAGCTCACCGGCTATCTCGAATGGACCTGCGGCGTCACGCCCGCGCCGCGCCGCGAGTTCCACAAGCTCTTCATCGAGACCGCGCGCGAAGGCAACGCGATTCTCGGCTGGAATCACATGTGGGACATCGGCAACGCGCGCTGGGGTCATTGGAACACCGACTATCCCTACGTCACGGCATTCGGCACGACCGAGCGCGTGAGCTCCGCGGAAGGCGAGAAGACCGAATTCATCGGACGCAACGGAACGCTGCGCGCGCCGGCGGCGCTGTCACGCGGCGAATGGAAAGGACTGTTCGGTCGTCACTACGATCCTGTCGCGGCGATGCGCATCGAAGTCGCACTCGGACCTGGCGAAGAGAAAGAGATTGGCTTCGCGATCGCGATCGACAAATCGCGCGACGCCACGATGGCGCTGTTGAATCGTTCGCTCGATCTGAAGCACATGCATCAGGCGCTCGATGATGTGAAACAGTCGTGGAACGAACGCCTCTCCACGCATCGCATCGAGACCACGGACAAGCGCTTCGATTCGTTCATCAACGACTGGGCGCGTTATCAAGCCATCTCCGCGCGCATCTGGGGACGCGCTGGTTACTACCAGCAATCGGGCGCGTACGGATTTCGCGATCAACTGCAGGACTCGCAGGTGTGGCTCACGATCGATCCCGCGAAAACGCGCGCGCAGATCAATCTGCACGCCGAGCATCAGTTCGCGGATGGCTCGGTGTATCACTGGTGGCATCCGCTGTCGGAGCAGGGTCACATCACGAAGATGACCGACGACCTGCTGTGGCTCGGTTTCGTCACCGCGAATTACCTCAAGGAAACAGGCGATTTCGCGATCCTCGCGGATGAGACGCCATTCCTGGATGACAAAACGCCCGTGCCGCTCGACGAGCATGTGCGCCGCGCGTTCGAGCGCGTCTTCAAACGAACATCGCCGCGCGGACTGCCGTACATCGGCGCGGGCGATTGGAACGATGGTCTCTCCGCCGCGGGTCTCGAAGAGAAAGGCGAATCGATCTGGCTCGCGCACTTCCTCGCCGGATTGTTAGGCGACTGGGCGGAGATTCATCGTCGCAGCGGCCGCGCGAATTTCGCGAGCGGCTATGACGAGCGTCGCGAAAAACTCATCGCCGCGATCAACGAGCTTGCGTGGGACGGTGCGTGGTACTGGCGCGCGACGCTCGACGATGGCTCGAAGATCGGCAGCAGCGAGAACACGAAAGGTCGCATCTATCTCAACGCGCAAACGTGGGCGGTGCTCAACGACGTTGCATCCGACGATCGCGCGAAGCAGTGCATGGATTCGGTGAAAGAACATCTCGTTCGCGAATCCGGCGCATTGCTGCTTGCGCCCGCGTACGACACGCCCGACGAGCGCATCGGCTACATCACGCGTTACGCGCCCGGCTTGCGCGAGAACGGCGGTGTGTACACGCACGCCGCGACGTGGGCGATTGCAGCAGCCGCAAAAATCAAAGACGCGGAGCTCGTCGGTCAGTTGCTTGTCGCGATCGATCCGACGAACAAAGATCCCGAGCGTTACTGGGCCGAGCCGTATGTGCTGCCCGGCAACGTCGATGGTCCCGACTCGCCGCTCAACGGCCGCGCGGGCTGGACGTTCTACACCGGCTCCGCATCGTGGCTGCATCGCGTCGTGAGCGAATGGGTGCTCGGCGTGCGGCCGACGTGGGAGGGACTCGTCGTCGATCCCTGCCTGCCGCCGCAGTGGGAACGCGCGAA
>JBQCJC010000467.1:0-6338 GCA_051953135.1 Thermoanaerobaculia bacterium
GACGAGGTGGTATTGCTCGGGTGATTCCTCGTGGACCGCGACGTTGAGGTCTTTCGGCAATTCGACGCCCGGCTCGATCTCCTGCAGCTCGCTCTGCACGACTGCTTTCGGATTCTTCAGCAGTCGTTTTTTTTAGCTCGCGTCACGCCCCGCGTTCGCGACGATCTTTGCTTCGAAGTCTTTGCGGCTGACGATTTTCAATTCCGCCATGAAGACACCTCGCTGCGATTCAGCGGAGCGCTGCCGTCCCGGCGGTTGAGCACGCGGTGTCTCGCCGCCCGCCCGCGCCGGGACGGCGCGTGTTCAGCCGGCGCGGAGGCCGGCGCTCCGCCTACACCGTGTTGACCGTGGACGAGACGTTGGCGTTGTGAATCGTGTTCGCGTTCACGCCGACGTTGCCGGTGACGGCCGCGTTGACGGCGCCGACGTTGTTCAGCGCACCGACCGTGTTGACGGCGACGGCCGCGAGCACGACGACGGCGATGGTCTGCGGCGCGA
This sequence comes from Thermoanaerobaculia bacterium, assembly GCA_051953135.1. Lineage (GTDB taxonomy): Bacteria > Acidobacteriota > Thermoanaerobaculia > Gp7-AA8 > Gp7-AA8 > QHVT01. The sequence continues at coordinate 499 of JBQCJC010000467.1, forward strand.
TCGCTTCGAGGTTGTCTCCCGCAACTTCACCGAGGGAGATCTCGTTCGGATTGCGCGGCAGCACGAGGTGATACTGCGTTGGCGATTCCTCATGCACCGAGACTTTGAGATTCGCCGGCAACTGCACGGACGGATCGATCGCGCGCAACTCTTCCGCGAGCACGGACTTCGGATCGCTGAGCAGGCGCTGTTTGTATTTCGGGTCGCGCCACGCCTTCGCGACGATGTGCGCTTCGAAATCCTTACGGGTCATCGGCTGTGATGCAGGGGTTGAGTTCGGAGTCGTGCTGGACATGGTTCTCTCTCCTTCGTTCTCAGAACATCTCTTTGATCGGTGTGGCCCAGGGGTCGTGATGCACTGCGCGTTTCGGCTTCCAGGGACCTCCCAGAAGCGCAAGCCCGCCGGCAAACTCTTCGAAGCTGAGATAGGGAATGGGCTCGTCATCGACGGCGAGGCAGAGATAACGGCCGTCGAAATTCGCGATGAGCTTCGCGTCGACGAGTCGTTGCAATGCCGCGTCGATTGCGGCATCTGAATCGGTCGCGCCCATCGCGCGTACGGCCGCGGCGACCGCGCGATCGCCTTTCGCCGCATCGGTCGCACGACAGATGCGCGATTCGAGTGGATCGAGCAGGTGATGTTCGACGACAGCGCACGGCCGCGTGTCGCGAATGCGAATGCGCGCGCCGTCATCCGTCATTGCGAGTACCGGAGCGTCTTCACTACGGCGCGGCAACGCGACGCTGCTTTCCTGCGCGCCGTAGAACAGCTCCGCCCAGCGATTGATCAGGCCGATGAGACGCAACGGCGCCGGCGGATTCTCGCCGTCATGGCAGAAGAAGTACGCCTGCTGCATCAAGCCGTTGTGATCGAGTGGATACGCGTGCGCGTACGCCCAGTACGGCGTGAGCTTCAATCCGAATTGTTCGGGCGTGTTGAAGTACGGGCTGAATCGATCGTAGCGAATGCGATTCATGCCGCCGCCCGCGGGTGGCTGTAAATGCCAGATGAGCGGCAGCCACTCGGCGATGGTTTCGTACCACCGTGGATCGTCGCCGGGCGCAGCGTACAGATGATTCCATACGACCCACACGCCATAGCGGCGCGCCCACTTCAGTAATTGCACGTTGACCGTGACGGTCGTGCCCTTCTTGAGCAGCGCCAGTAAATCGTCGTGCAGCGCTTCAATGCCGGGCTGAATCCATCGCACGCCCGCGCGAGAGAGCATTTCGACCTGCGCGCGCGTGAGATTGGCTTTCGTTTCATAGAAGACTCGCAGATCGCCGCGCGCCGCCATTGAAGGCAAGACTTTGCCGAAGTAGCGATTGTCGAGAATGTTGTCGACGGTCATGAACTTGGTCAGGCCGTGACGTTCCGCGAGTGTCGTGACTTCGCGCTGTACGCGCTCTTCGGATTTCGCGCGGAATGTCATACCGACGCCATTGAGTCCGCAGAACGTGCAGTGATGCTTGGCGCCCCACCAGCAGCCGCGCGAGGTTTCGATCGGCAGGCAGGGAAGGATCCAGTCGCGTAATGGCGACAGTTCGAGTTGTTCGAAGTAATCGTCGAAATACGGGACGGGGATCTGATCGAGGTCGTCAATGATCGCTCGCGGCGGATTGCGAATCGGATCCTGTGTCGTGCCGCGCGATTTCGGGCCTAACACGCCATAAGGAAATTGATCGGAGGCAAGATCGGGTCCGCGCTCGAAGATGAGCTGACAGAGCTCGGGCAGTAATTTGTCCGCTTCGCCGGAGACGACGAAATCGATCCACGAATATTGTGCGTGCGTGATCGCGCCCATGGACGATTCGCAATTCGCTCCGCCTAACATCGTCACGATCGACGGATCGATCTCTCGAATGCGCCTCAATAATGCAAGCGATGCACAATGCTGCTGAAATACTGAGCTGCAACCGACAATGCGTGGCTTTTGTGCAACGACCTGCACCGCCAGTTCTTCAATGAAGGTTTGCGCAATATCCCGCACGCCTAAGAGTGTCTCTTTCAGGTTTTCGCGCGGTAATCCTTCATGGACGAGCGCATCGATATATTCATCGATATCGCGAATCTGCCGGCGAAATGCCACCTCGGAGAAGGTCCACTCGCCGATTTGCAGCGTAATATCGGAGTTATTGAGCCATTGATAGGCAATGACGCCGATCCGCTCGGCGAAGATCAGATTGCCGTAGATCGTGCGGCAGGAAATGCCCGCATCGCGCAAGCTCGCCGCTAATGTGCCGAGAGCAACGGAAGGGCGCTCAATGGACACATACGGCATTGAAACGAAGAGGACATCCGCATGTTCGTTACTGCCTGCACGCACGCGTTGCCCAACCGCGGAACTCTCGAACTCCGCACCGGAATGCATGGCTGAACTCTCTCCCTGCTCAGTACAGTCATTATCGGTGCGTGCAATGAATTAAGTCAAGAAAAAAGTATGTATGTATCAATGAAGACATTCATTGTGAATGTGCGCTGTGAGCCACAATGAATGGTCCGTGTGTCTAGGATTCTGAGTCGTGCGTTATCGCTGATCGAGCTCGCGCAACTTCGCGTTCATCGCATCGATCTCCTGCTGTTGTCCGGCGACGATGTCGCGACAGAGTTTCTGCAAGCCGGGATCGCTGAGCTGCGCTTGCTTGCACATCAGAATCGCGCCCGCGTGATGCGGGATCATCGATTTCACGAACTGCCGGTCGCGGATCAGCATTTGCTCGCGCGTCGCGAACCAGAACGCCGCCAGCGCGATCACGCTGGCGGCGATCAACACCGCGTTGAGTTTCTTGTTCGGATACATCCCACCCATGAGCGTGAGCTCGATGACGATCATCGCCGCGGTCATGAACCCGGCCATGTAGAGCTGATTGAAGTTCGGATAGACGTTCGCGAGACGATCGACCATCGCGTACATCAACACGTACATCGCGACGAACGACACGATGGTCATGAGGAGCAGACGGCGATAGTGCGCGGACATGAGTCAGCTCTTCTTCGCCGCGGCGAGCTTCACTTCGCTCGCGGTCCTGCCATCCTTCGCGACCGTGACGACCACGCGTTTGCCGGCGGCTAACTCCGATGCTTTGGCGGCGCTGCCGTTCGCGTGAACGTAGCTCGTGTTCTTTGCGACGACGATGTGCATCGTGTTGCCGTCGGTTTTCTTCAGCATGAATGAGCCGTCGTCATGCACGGTCGTGACGGTTCCCATGTACTTGTGCACTTCGCCGGCGTGGCCGAATGCATTGAGCGCAACGAAGAGGAGCAGTGAACAGAGAATGAATTTGCGCATGTGAGTTTCGAGTCCTTTCAATGGTGTTGTTCGTCTTCGCCGGCGAGGAACGCGTCTTCTTCCTGCTGTTCCTTCCACTCGTCGGGTGATTTCGGATTGAGCTTCTGCATCTCGGCGAGCTCTTCGGAGGTGAGTCGCGGAAGATGTCGAATGAAATGCACGAGCGTCCAACTGCCGTATGCCGATTCGGCGTTGCCTGTACCGAACCCGGGCATGCCCGTTAGGCGCACGCCGTTCTCGATGATCGAGAACAACTCGCCGTCGGACATCGATTGCGTTGCGGCGAGCGTCATGTCGGGCGCTTTCGGATACATCTGTTTGCCGATCCCGCTGCCTTTGCCGTCGTTGCCGTGGCAACCGGCGCAGTGATCGGCGAAATGCGCGCGCGCTTCCGCAAGAACCCGCGGCGTGAGCGGCACCGGATTCTTGCGATCGCGTAAATCGGACGACACGGCCCAATGCCGCGTGGTGCGCGCGATCGTCGCCTCGATGCGTGATGGTTCGTCATGCGTGCTGAAGCCGCGACGCACAATCGAGACGATCATGGCGATCGCGATGACGATCACGGCGACAACACTGCCGGCGATCACTTTCGATCGCGTTCTCATTTGCCATGTCCCTCGTGCGACATCGGTTGTTGCGCGGGTGTCGTCGACATCGAATCGACGCGCCACGCGGACGTGCCTTTCGGTTGTGGATACCAGCCCGGATCGCGGTCGTAATTCATGTCATCGCGAATCTTGAGGATCGTGAACATGCCGCCCATGTCGATCGGTCCGTACGGCCCGGCGCCGCCGCGCATCGGAATGCTGTTGCGCGGCACGGCCATCATCTGTTGATGCTCGGCCATGTCACCCATGCCGGTCGCGCCCATGACCATCGTGCCGGGCGTGAGCGCGTCGAGACGTTGCTGCGTCGACGTGGGATCGATGCCGAGGAGATTCGGCAGATCGTGTCCCATCTGATTCATGACGTGATGCGACTTGTGGCAGTGCAGCGCCCAGTCGCCAGGATTGTTCGCGACGAACTCGATCTCGCGCGTTGCGCCGACCGGCACGTTGACGGTGTTCTCCGGCGTCCACGCGGATTGCGGAATCGGACCCGCGTCCGTTCCCGTGACCCAGAACTTGTGTCCGTGAAAGTGAATCGGATGCGAGTCCATCGAGAGATTCGCGATGCGAATGCGCACGCGATCGCCGGTGCGCACGAGCAGCGGATCGGTGCTGGGAAACACGCGCGAGTTGAAGGTGAAGGTATTGAAGTCGAGCATCACCGTCGGATCGGGCGTGAACGTGCCGGGCTTGATGAACCACTCGTTGAGAAAGATCGCGAAGTCGCGATCGACGCGGCGCTCGGCGGTGTCGCGCGGATGGATGATGAAGAAGCCGTGCATGCCGAGGGCGATCTGCACCATCTCGTCGAAATGCGGGTGATACATCAGCGTGCCGGTTTGCTTCAGCGTGAACTCGTACGCGTACGTTTCGCCCGGCGCGATCTTCGGCTGATTCAAGCCGCTCACGCCGTCCATGCCGTTCGGAAGAATGAAGCCGTGCCAGTGCACGGACGTGCCTTCCGGCAATTTGTTCGTCACGAGAATGCGCACGCGATCGCCTTCGACCGCTTCGATCGTCGGTCCAGGCGTCATGCCGTTGTAGCCCCAGCAATTCACGGTGAAGCCGTCGACGAACTCGCGCTTCACCGGTTCGGCGGTGAGATGAAATTCCTTTACGCCATCGACCATGCGATAGGGAAGTGATGCGCCGTTCGGTGTGATCACGGGCGCGCGTCCGTTCGTACGACGCGCGAAGGTTCCGACGCGATCTCGATTCGTGGTGTTGCGGGTTTGTGCTTCCGTTTTGCGGCCCGTCAGCATTCCGCCGATCGCGGCGACAGCGCTCGAGAAAAGTGCATCACGACGTGTGATCGACATCAGTTGGCTCCTTCGGCGGTTTCGTTCGCGATGCCTTGCAGCGCACGATCGAGGTTCGTGCGCGCGCTCCAGTATTCGCGCTGCGCTTCGATGAAGTCGCGGCGCGCCTGCATTTCGTTTTGCTTCGCCTGCAACAGTTGGAAGACGCCGACGAGCATCGCGTTGTGCTCGAGCTTCGTGAGCTCGACGATGCGTTCACGTCGCGGGACGATCACATCGCGGAAGTACAACGCCCTGGCCCGCGCCTCGGCCACCGTCAATCGAGCCGCGCGCAGTTGCGATGCGCTTTCGGTTTCGAGTGCGTTCAGCAGATGACGTGCGCGCAGGAACTCCGCTTCCGCGCGCGTGCGCGCGGCGCGTCCGGTGTTGAAGATCGGGATCGGAATCTCGATGCCGGGTCCGACGGTGTGCTCGCCGCTCGGTTCACGTTCGTAGTGAAAGTCGGCGATGGTGTCTTCGAGCATCGCCAGTCGCGCAATCGGGACGCGCCGCTGCGCGATCTCGAGCTCGCGTCGCGCGATCGCGATGTCGAGGCGCTGTTGCGCCGCGAGCTGTTCGAGTTGTGGTTGCTCCATTTCGTTCGCGGGCAGTTCGGGAAACGCGGCGGGGAGCTGCCACTC
>JBQCJC010000468.1:0-6615 GCA_051953135.1 Thermoanaerobaculia bacterium
GGCGGCCCGTGGCCGCCCGCCGGAGGCGCCCTCGTCGTCGTTCCCTCGAATCAGCGCTTCGTGATGCGATCCGTTCCCATGTACTGACGCAGCGCTTCCGGCACCACCACGGTGCCATCCGCCTGCTGATAATTCTCCAGCACTGCCACCAGCGTGCGGCCTAACGGCAACCCTGAGCCATTCAGCGTGTGCACGAAGCTCGACTTCTTCTCCCCGGCGCGATAACGAATGTTCGCGCGGCGCGCCTGGAAATCCGTGAAATTCGAGCACGACGAAATCTCGCGATACGTCTCCTGCCCCGGGAGCCACACCTCGATGTCATACGTCTTCGCCGAACTGAATCCCATGTCCCCCGTCGACAACGTGACGACGCGGTAATGCAGATTCAGCAACTGCAGAATCTCCTCCGCAACGCGCACGAGTTTCTCCAGCTCATCAAACGACGACTCCGGCGCGACGAACTTCACCAGCTCCACTTTTTCGAATTGATGCTGACGAATGAGGCCGCGCGTGTCTTTGCCGTACGAACCCGCTTCGCTGCGGAAACACGGCGTGTACGCGGTGTAGTACAGCGGCAACTGTGCGCCGTCGAGAATCTCATCGCGATGCAGGTTCGTCACCGGCACCTCGGCCGTCGGAATCAGATACAGCTCCTTCTCATGCTCGAGCCGGAACAGATCCTCTTTGAACTTCGGCAACTGCCCCGTGCCGCGCATCGAATCCGCGTTCACGATGAACGGCGCGAGCACTTCCGTGTAGCCCTGACGCGCATGCACGTCGAGCATGAAGTTCATCAGCGCGCGGCTGAGCTTCGCGGCGGCGCCGTAGAGAAACGAGAAACGTGCGCCGGTGACTTTCGTCGCCCGCTCGAAATCGAGAATGCCGAGTTGCTCGCCGATGTCCCAGTGCGATTTCGCGGCGAAGTCGAAGGACGGCTTCTCGCCCCACGTGCGCTCGACGCGATTCTCGTTTTCATCCGCGCCGACCGGAACGGAGGAGTCGGGAACGTTGGGAAAATAGAGCTCCAGATTGTTCAGCTCTTCTTCGATTGCGGCGAGACGCTCATCGAGCGTTTTGATCTCGTCGCCAACGCGCTTCATCGCATCGATCTGCGACGACGCATCCTGCTTGTTCTTCTTCAGCGTCGCGATCTCCTGCGACGCCGCATTGCGCTGCGCTTTGAGTTGTTCGACCTGCGCGATCGAGCGACGGCGTTCCGCGTCCAGCTCGACGAAGCGTTCGATGTCGACGGTCGCGCGGCGATTCTTCAACGCCTCGCGATACTGATCTGCATGTTTTCTGAGGTACCCGCGATCCAGCATAAGACCGCGAATGATAGCGAAACCTGTGGAGCCGCGGACTCTCAGCGCGCCGAATCGTTCAACAGCCGGCGGGCTGAGAGCCCGCCGCTCCACGTTCTCAATGCCGCGTTGCGCGCCGCTTCACCGGCGCCGCATCTTCGAAATCTCCCGTCAGCACGAGCGCGTAACTCTGCCGATCGCCAAAGCCGAGATGATTCGTCGAGACGACGATCTCCGCACTGCTCGCCACCGGCGAAGCGATCGACACCACTTCGACGTTATTCAGGCGATCCGGAGCATCGCCATTCCCCCAGTACGTCGTACCGCCAGTACGGACGCGCAGATCGAGGTCATTCACGAGTTGCGGAGTCGTGTCGGTGATGGAATTGCGGATCGTGCCGGGAGGATCGGTCCACACCAGCACCGCCTTGAACGGAGTGCCCGGCTTGAGGTCGACGCGAATCGTCGTCGAACCATTCGCCATCAGCCCCGAAGACAACGGCACATCGACGACGCGCAACTTTCGCGTCTCGCCGCTGAAGTAGAACGCGTCATCGAGCACGGGAAAGCCGAAGCCTTGCTCGATCGATGGCGTTGGCAACGCGGCGACGCGCGAGTTCGTGAGAATGTCCTTGCGCCACAGCAGCGGCCGCGCGGCCGCGAGCAACGTCGCTTTCATCAACGCCGCGCTCGGCGTAAACGCATTCGCCGCGGTCTTCGCTCCACTCGGATAAAACCCGTCGGCGTAGTACTGACGCACGAGCAGCGCCGCGCCTGCGACATTCGGCGAAGACCACGACGTACCGGGTTGATCGGTCGCATCGCATGTGTTCGCGTTCTGATCGAAATTGATGTCCGCGGCGATCACACGCGCGGGCGCAACGAGATCGGGCTTGATGCGGCCATCACGCGCGGGACCGAAGAGCGTGATCGCGGAGATCGTGTCGTCATCGTCCCAGTCGTTGCGCGAGCCGCCGACCTGAATCGTGTTCTTCGCGCTGCCCGGTGCCGACAACGAACTGCGCGGCGTCGCGCCACGCACGCCAAGGTTGCCGGTGTTGAAGACCATCAGGAAATCGGGATGCGACCAGAGGAACGCGTCGACGTCGTATGCGGACTTCGGATAGTTCGCGGTCGGCGGACTCGCGAGACTGCCTTGCCGATCGCCCCACGAATTCGAATGCACGCGCGCGCCCTGCTGGTACGCCTGCTCGAGAATCGGCGTGAGCTTCGCGGGACAACCGACGCCCGGAAACTGCGTGCAGAAATCACCGCCGATGTAGCCGCCATCCTGCACGATCAGTTTTGCGCCGGGTGCAATCGCATCGGCGAAGTCGTGGACGATCGGCGCGCCGGTATCACCGACCGCGGTTCCAGCCGCATGCGTGCCGTGTCCCTGATTATCGAGCGACGCCGGATTGTTCGGCGTGTCGCATCCCTGCGCGTTCGGATACTGATCGCACGAATAAAGAAAATCGTACGCCACGACTTTGCGCCGCGTGAGATCGATGTTCTGCCAATTCAGTCCGCCGCTCGGCGTGCCGGTGTTGAAGGGCGGCGGCGAATTGTCGGGCTCGCGGAAATAGCACGAGGTGTAATCGAGACCGGTATCGAGCACCGCGAGGATTTGTCCCTCGCCGTGAATGCCCTGCGCGTGAATGGTCATCGGCCCGGCCGGCGTGCCCGACTGGAGCGTGTGTACGGAAACGTCGTTGCCGTACGCGACCGTGGATCCGAGAAGGAGAACGGCGAATAACTTTCGCACGGGAGGGGGAACGGTGGGAGAAGGAACGTGATTCCTCTATGGAGTGCGGCGGCGCAAGCCGCCGCTTTCGAAAGCGGTGGCTGCGCCACCGCACTCCATAGTCAATGCACGAACTTCCGTCGATTCTTGATGTAGTCCGCCAGGATGTACTCGCCCAATCGATCCGGCGATGCGTAAAACGCCCGGCCGCGATTGATCTTCGAAAGCTGATCGACGAAATTCACGAGCATCGGATCGGTCGCGAGCATGAACGTCGTGATCGGGATGTTCGCGCGGCGGCAACGATCTGCTTCTTCCAGCGTGCGATTCACGATCTTCATGTCGAGACCGAATGAGTTCGTGTACAGCCTTCCGCCTTCCGTCAGCGCCGACGGTTTGCCGTCCGTGATCATGAAGATCTGTTTGTTCGCGTGTTTGCGTCTGCGCAGAATGCGTTGCGCGAGCTCGAGTCCAGCTTTCGTGTTGGTGTGAAACGGTCCCACTTTCACGTACGGAATCTCGCTGATCGGCACCTCGGTCGCCTCATCGCCGAACAGCAGCACATCGATCGCATCCTTCGGATACTTCGTGAGAATCAACTCCGTCAGTGCGAGCGCGACCTTCTTCGCCGGCGTGATGCGATCCTCGCCGTACAGAATCATCGAGTGCGAGATGTCGATCATCACCACCGTCGCACAACTCGAGTTGTGCTCGGTCTCGAACACTTCGAGATCGTCCTCGGTGATCGTGATCGCATCCGCGGGATCGTTGTGCTTCATCGCGGTCTGAATCGAACGGATTGAATCGATCGACATCGGATCATCGCCGAACTGATACTGCCGCGTTTCGGTGAGCCGCTCTGTCCCCTGCCCCGCTGATGCAACCGAGTGACTTCCGGTCATCGATTTCTGCAACCCGCCGAAAATCTCATCGAGCGCATCGCGACGAATTTGCCGCTCGCCTCCGGAAGCGAGCGTGAGATTGCCTTCGCCGTCCTGACCGATCACGTTCTCTTCCATCAATCGCGCGAAGAACGCATCGAGATCGACATCGGGATCGATGTAGCCGCGCTCCTGCAACGCGCGCATCCACTGCATTGCCTCTTCGACGTCGCCGCCGGATTGCAGCAGCAGATGATTGAACAAACGCCGCAATCCCATTTCGCTGAGGAGGCGGCGAATGAGATCGGGATCGAGATAGGAGTAGCGGCTGCGCACGGGGATCGGGAGTTACGCTTCGCCGCGCGGCCGGTTCTTCTGCAGCTTCTCGATCCAGCGCGCGACGGCAGGATTGTTCGGGAGTTTCTCGCGGCCTTCTTCCGCCGCCAGAAGTGCATCTTCGTCGCGGCCGAGCACGAGCAGGATCTGCACGCGCAGCTCAACGAGTGACTGGAACAACGTGAAGTCGGTGATTTCCTGACTGGCCATCAACGACAACGCGCGTCCCGCGAATTTGAGTGCGACGTCGGGCTTCGATTCATTCAGCGCATCCGCAGCGAAGCGATGCAGCATGCGTGGCGAATCGCCGAGGTACGACTTCGCGTCGACGAAATGCAGGAGTGCTTCGCGCACCACCGCTTCCTGATCGGCGAACCAACCATCGCGAATGATCCGATCGATCTGTCGCGCGAGCTCGTGCGGAATGTCGGCCTGAACCTTCGGCATCGCCTGCGAGTGTAACGGATCGCGTCCCGGCCGCACTACCGAGCAAGGAGGCTCGGTCATGAAACGCAACATCTTCATCGCCGCCGTGCTCGTGTGCGGCATCGCGGCAATGCTCATCGCACAGGATCGAACGGCCGTTTCCGCGGAAGCCGTTTCCACCACGCTCACGCGCGTGAAACGCGACATCACGCTCTCGCCGCCGATCGCCGAACGCGCCGCGATCAAACTGCTGCGTCAGCCGTCGGACAAAGGCAACGCGGTGCTGTTCGTACAGTTCTCGACGGCGGAACGCGCACCGCGCTCGCTCACGATCAATCTCGAACGCGGCAAAGCAACATTGCACGACGATGGCGTTGCGCCCGATGTGAAAGCGGGCGACGGCACGCACTCCGCGCTGATCACGATCGACGTCGATCAGTTCAAGCGCGCGCAGGATCCCGGATTGCGCGCGAAAGAAATCCCGATCTTCGCGGGCCGCGAAAAGATCGCCGTCGCGCGTCCGCAGCTCAGCGAGGTGAAGATCGAATCGTTCGAGAAAACACCGCCGCTGCCGAGTCGCGTCAACGCGCTGGAGCTCGCGCGCAACAAAACGCTGATCGAGCGCGTCTCCGTCGCGAAGCTCGATGTCGAAAAATTCATCCCCATCTTTCCGTTCCTCGTGAATGCGTCGGACGTCGACACCGGCGCATCGCTGATGATCACAAACCCGTCGGTGGTGAATGATCCGACGCGCACGTTCAATCCGTGCACGAACACCGGCAATCCGAACGGGCAGTGGACGTTCAATCACCTGATGTCCGAGCTCGCGCAGGACACCGGCGTTGCGCCGAATGTCTTCGTGCGCAACTGGCTGAAGAAATGGCAGGTCGATCAGAACGTCAACGATTTCGCCGTGCAGAATCGCGCGGCGGCGATGAACGCGATGATCAGCGCGTGGCCGAAAGTCGGCGGGAAGCTCGATCTCACGAAGTCGCCGATGAAGCTCGTGGCGATCGTGAATCGCGTCGATCTGCGCGCGAACACGGTGTACGGCGGCGGCAGCGCGGGTGAAGCGCGATTCGTGTTCGCGGCGATGAACGCGAGCTGCGTGCCGCAGAAGTTCCTCATCATTTTCGAGTACGGCGTTCGCAAGCCGAGCTGTCCCGCGACGAAGTCGTGGGGCAAGCAGTGGTTCGATCTGAAGAACAATCCGGTCGGCTCGGCCGCGTACAACAACGCTCTGCAGGCGATCACCGATCAGTTCACCGAGGCGGGGACGAATCCTGCGCAGACGCCGAATCACAGCTCGCTGAATCAACTGCGCACGAATGAGATCGCGCTCGCGTCGCCCTGGGAGTTGCGCGAATTTCGATTGTCATCGAGCACGGGTCTGTTGTTCGAAGACACGACGAAACAATCGCCGGACGATTCGTTCAACAAAACGCAGACGGTCGCGGATTACATGAATGCGAACGCCGCGCTGATCGTGCAGGACAAGCACGTCGTCCCCGATCTTTTCCTCGGCGATTCGTTCCTCGGCGGCAATCCACGCGTGCCGTTCCCGCCGAACACGTTCTTCTGGGACGGTCCCGCGCCTGCGCCAAGTGCCGCGGTGACTGGTCCGCCGAAACCGAATCTGCGGCACCACTTATCGCTCAACACGTGCAACGGTTGTCACGGCGGCGAGACGAACACGTTCTTCACGCACGTGAGCGAGACCGGCGGTCTCTCCGGATTTCTCACGGGAATCGCGGTGAATGACCCCGCGGGCGAAGGCGTCGTGCGGAATTTCAACGATCTGCAGCGGCGACAACAATCGCTCGCCGCACTCGTGAATCAGCCGTGCTTCATCCTGCTGTTAGAGGATCCGCTGCGTATGGAACACTAGTGGAGCGGCGGGCTCTCAGCCCGCCGTTGCCATTTGCCG
>JBQCJC010000469.1:0-4369 GCA_051953135.1 Thermoanaerobaculia bacterium
AGTGTCGGTTGCCCGTTCAAACACTCCCCCCCATCGCGATCTGATGAACCGCCACGGCAAAGTGTTCGCGCTGCTCTTCATCCTCACCGCGGGATTCAGTCACCTCGTTCGCGTCTATTCGCAAAAGTTCTACGACGTGACCGGTGAGGCGCGCTGGATCTGGGCGCAGCATTCGATGAGCGCGGGTGCGCCCGTGGCCTTCTTCGCCGCGCGCGATTTCGAGCTCCCGGAAAATCGCATCTTCACGCAGATCAAAGTTCTCGGCGATCCCGAGTACACGCTCTACATCAACGGACAGAAAGTCGCCGGACAACTCGTCGGCGAAGATCGCAAGATCCAGCTTTACGAAATCTCCGATCTCGTGAAGACCGGCCGCAATCGTGTCGTGATCGGAGTTCGTGCGGCGCAGGGATTCGGTGGATTGATCGCATCGATCGACATCGGACCCGAAACGCGCAACTGGATCGTGAGCGATTCCTCGTGGCGCATCTATCGACGCTGGGACGAAGCGCTGCTCGCGCGCGATCTCGACACCGGATGGGAAACACCGATGATCATCGGCGAGCCGCCGATCGGCCGCTGGAACTTTCTCGACATCGAGAACGCGCAGCGCGCGATCGCAGTGCAGGAAGTGCAGCAGCCGGTGGATTCCTTCGAAGTCGACGGCTTCATTCCGAAGGTGAAGACGCAGAACGGAATGGCGATCGCGACCGTCGATCCCGCGAAAGGAATGGCGTTCGACTTCGGATTCACGCGCGGACGCCTGCGACTGACGACCGATCGCGATTACGCGTTCAGCCGCGCGGTGATGGTGCGTTACGCGAACGTACGCGACGAATTGCCGCTGATCGAGTGGACGCTGCGCCCGGTCGTATTCGCGCCGGGCGAGCGAGTCGTGGAGATTCCGGAGAGCGCGAGTTTTCGCTACGTGATGGTGTTCGCGAAGGACGTACGAGTGGAAGTCGTGCGCTGATCAGTAAATGACTTTGCGCACGAAGTACTCTTCCTGCGAGATCTTCCGATCGTTCAACGCCTGCGCGTCCTCGCGCGTCATCTGAAAGCGTCCCGCGGCACCGCCGGTGGTCGTTTTCATGAAGAGCTCGACCATCTGAATGTTCACGCCTTCCACGCCCGCGTTGCGCACCATGAGATACGACGCGGCGGAGATCGCGTTGAACACGCGCTGCTCCGTGTCGACGGTGAGCTCGGCGCGAAGCGAAGTCGCGCTCGTCGACGTCACTTTCTTTTCGAAGATGCCGACGTTGTCGAACGCGCGATCGAACTTCTCGATCGCGAGCGGCGAAAGCTCGCCGGCGCCGGTGACTGGCGCGGGACCTTTCGTTCCCGGCGTCGAGGAGGCCGACGTGTCGTTGGATGTGTTGCGCGAGCGGAGACGAATGTCGCCGAGGTTCGGACCTTTCGGCGTCTGCGGAGTGGATTGCACGTTCGGCGTGAGATCGACGATCTGACCGGTCGTGCCGAGCGCCGTGGTCTTCTCCGATTTCGCGACGTCGATCAGCGCGGGATCGAGCTGCAGCGTCTGACCATTTTCGAGATTCACGATCGCTTTGCCGTTTTTCACCTGCGGCTTTTCTTTCGCCACGTACTGCGTGCCGTCTTTGAGGACGACGATGTAGCGCGCGAATGCGGGCGCCGCCAGAACGATGAGTGCGAGTGCGGTCAGCGTTTTCTTCACTAGTGTCTCCGGAATGGTACGGGTCAGGCCGTCGATTATACTGGCCGCCACGTCCAACGCCGTGGGCGGCGGAAGACTTCCGCGTTTCGCGGCATCGTTATCCCCAGGAGATCTCAATGCTTGTCGTCATGGAGGCCGGTGCACGGCCTGAGCAGATCGAAGCAGTCGTTCGCCAGATCGAACGCATGGGCTTCCGCCCGCATCCGATTCCCGGCGCGTTTCGCACAGCCATCGGCGTCACCGGTCACGGCGGTAAAGCCGATCCTTCGATCGTCGAAAACTTTCCTGGCGTCAAAGAGATCATCCCGGTCTCGCACGCATACAAGCTCGTCAGTCGCGAGGCCAAGCCGGACGACACGATCGTCAACGTCGGCGGTGTCGATGTCGGCGGCAACGGTGTGATCGTCGTCGGCGGTCCGTGCGCGGTCGAATCACTCGACCAGACGCGCACGATCGCGGAACGAATCAAGCGCGCGGGCGGACAACTGTTCCGCGGCGGCGCGTACAAGCCGCGCACGTCGCCGTATTCGTTTCAGGGACTCGGCGAGCAGGCGCTGGAGATTCTCACGCGCGTTCGCGAGGAGTTCGATCTTCCGATCGTCACCGAGGCCGTGGATCACGAGTCGTTGCAACTCGTTGCGCAGTACGCGGACTGCATTCAGATCGGCGCGCGCAACATGCAGAACTTCTCGCTGCTGAAGAGCGCGGGTCGCGCGCGCAAGCCGGTGCTGCTGAAGCGCGGCATGTCGGCGACGCTCGAAGAGCTGCTGCTGTCCGCCGAGTACATCATGTCCGAGGGGAACTACCAGGTGATGTTGTGCGAGCGCGGCGTGCGCACCTTCGCCGATCACACGCGCAACACCCTCGACCTCTCCGTCGTCCCCGCCATCAAACGCATCAGCCACCTCCCGATCCTCGTCGATCCGAGTCACGGCACCGGCAAGCGCAACAAAGTGCTGCCGATGTCGCGCGCCGCGATCGCGTGCGGTGCCGATGGTGTGCTCATCGAAGTGCACCACAAACCGGAAGAAGCGCTGAGCGATGGACCGCAGGCGCTGCTGCCGGAAATGTTCGAGCAGCTCGTGCGCGAAGTGGACGCGATCGCGAACGTGATGGGACGAGCGGTAGCGCCGACGTTAGCGGCGAGATAAAGCGCAATCGCGTAATCGAAACGTAGCGCGTCGCGCTACGTTTCTCTACGCCACGATCGCGAGCGTCGCGAACAATGGCGCCGCCAGTTTCGCATCGCCCTCGATCGCCGCGCGCGGATCCACCTTCTGCTTCGTGAACACCCTCCACATCACATCACCGCTCACCGTCACGCGCGCATCGAACGCCGTCGCCTCGCCCTCGAACAACGTTCCATCGACCACGCTCCACGCATCCTCATCGATGCGCAACACCAGCGTCCCGCGCACATCGCGATACGTCAGCGGCAAGGCGCGCACGAACGTATCGAGCACTACGCGCAGATACCGATCCAACGGATTCGCGCCGACGGCATCGCGAATCTGCTGCTGGTGATGCCAGCGCTCCGTGAACTCGCGTGCGATGTCGAACCAGTTCGGCGACGTTTCATCTCCAGCCCACGACACCGACCATCGTGCCGGCGCATTCGGATCCTTCGTCGCGAAGAACGCCGCGACCTGCGTTCCGTACTTGGCGAGCAACTCGATCAGCATTGGCGTGCTCAGTCGCCGCAGCCACGCGACCCCTTCGCGATTCGCGTTGTTGATGAACGCACCGAGTCCGTTCGCGAATGCGTCCGGCGGCAGGGGAGGCGCGTAGCCATCGCGATCCATCGACAAGCGTCGCATCGCGGTGTCGAGCAAATGCGCCGCGACATCACGCACCGTCCACGATCCCGCGACCGTCGGCCGGTCCCAGTCTTCGGACGACAAGCCGCGCAGCAGCGTGATGAGCTCGTCGTTCAACGGTGTGAAAAGATGCGTCGTCGCGATCGGTTGCGGTTCTCTCATTGATAGACTCGCGCCGAATTATGCGCCGCACGAAAATCCTTGCGACGCTCGGCCCCGCGAGCAGCAGCGAAGACATGATCTATCGCCTCCTCACGTCGGGCGTCGACGCGTTCCGCCTCAATTTCTCCCACGGAAAACACGAAGATCATCGCCGCGTCGTCGCGACCATTCGCGAAGTCGCGACAGAGCTCGGCCGCTACGTCCCGATCGTCGGCGACATTCAAGGACCAAAGCTGCGCATCGGCGAAGTCGAAGGCGTCATCCAGTTGCAGGACGGCCAACCGTTCACGATCTCGACGCAATCGGTCGTCGGCAACGCGCAGAAAGTCTCGACATCCTTCACGACACTGCCGAACGAAGTCGCCATCGGCCAGCGCATTCTCATCAACGACGGACTCGTCGAACTCGTCGTCACCGCGCTCGACAAGACCGAAGTGTCGACGCGCGTGATTCACGGCGGACCGATCTCGTCGAAGAAGGGGATGAATTTTCCCGACTCCGAGCTCACGGTTCCGGCGATCACGGAGAAAGATCGCGAAGACGTGAAGTTCGCGGTCGAGCAGCAACTCGATTACCTCGCCGCGTCGTTCATTCGCCGCAAGTCGGACATCGTCGGGTTGCGCGAGTTGCTGCACGAGCACGGCGGCGATGAGTTGCAGGTCATCTCGAAACTGGAGAAGCCGCAGGCGATCGA
>JBQCJC010000470.1:0-5856 GCA_051953135.1 Thermoanaerobaculia bacterium
GGGAGGCCGCGCTCTTCGGCCCAGCGGCCGTTGCCGTCCATGATGATTGCGACATGCAGAGTACTTTGTGTCATAAAGTTGAGCCGCAAAAAAATTCAGCGCTTCATCGCGCCGATGATCGACTCCATGTGCTGCAGGTACTTCTCGAACGCTTTCGTCCCGGCGTTCGTGAGGGAGAACTCGGTCTTCGGCACGCGGCCTTCGAACGACTTGCGGCATTCGACGTAGCCTGCTTCTTCGAGCTTGCGCGCGTGTACGCTCACGTTGCCATCGGTCGTTTTGAGGATCGCCTTCAGCTCGTTGAAGGTGAGCGTCGGCGTGACCGCGAGGGCGCTCACCATGCCGAGGCGCATATTCTCGTGGATCAGGCGATCGAGATCCGTGACGTCGGCTTTGACCGCCACCATCTCGACTTTTTTCGCTGCGCTCGATTTAGCCACCGTATCTCCTTGCGATGATCGCACCGAACAGCACGTGCAGACCACCGAAACCCACGCCTAACAGCGCGTTCGCCACGTTGAAGCTCACGAAACAGGCGGCGGCGCCGAGGAGCATGAAACAGATGCCCATCACCGGCACCACGCGAATCGAAAACGCGCCGCTGCTCACGAACGACGTTCCGTACAGCAACAGCCACGTCGCGGGCATCGCCGAGTACAGCTCCGCGCGTGCGAGCACGAGCGTGAGAATCGCGCCAGTGATCAGCGGTGCAAAGTAACTCGTGAAAAAGCGTCGTACCGTTTTGTCGCGCAGCGTCACGCCACCGCGCCGCGCTTTGAGCACCATCGTGATCGCGCCGACCGCGGCCGCGAACACCGCATCCGCGAGCCAGATCAACATCCACGTACTTTCTTGTTTCCCGAATGAAACGATTGCCGCCAAAACTGCACTACAGCCAATGACGACTCCGCCCCATCCGGGAATCGACGTGAACGTGCCGGCACGCTCCATCGTCTCGCGGATGTAGCGGAGATTGCGCAGTGCATGCTCGTGGATCGGAGCCGGCTCGCTCATTCGTACAGAGTCTATCGTGCAAATTTGTGCGGCAGCTCACGGCCGCGTGCGGTTTCGAAACGTAACTTGCTGCGTTGGGTCGCGGATTCGCAATGTAAAATAACCCGCAAGTTCGAGGAGGCCCCCTTAGATGCGTACTGCCGTAAGTACCTTTCTGTGCATTCTTTTGCTCGCAGGCACCGCCAGCGCCGCGACCTTCGGCCGCGTGAGCGATCGCGACATCCTCGAGCGCGCGGATGTGGTGGTCGTCGCGACGGTCGTGGATTCGGTCTCGCGTGAGACGACGGATCGAGCGATCGTCACCGACTCTCGACTGCAGGTCGAAGACGTATTGAAAGGTGTCGCGGGCTCGACGATCACTGTCACCGACTTCGGCGGCTTCGTGAATGGACGCGGCATCGTGGTGCCTGGATCCGCGAGCTACACACCTGGTGAGCGCGTCCTCGTCTTCCTCCACGCGAATGCGGATGATTCGTACACCACCGCATTCATGGCGTTAGGCCGATTCCGCTTCGCGCAACAGAAGAATGGCCGCGCCGTGCTCGTGCGCGATGAAGACGGGATTCAGGTCGACGCAGACGACGCGTTCGAACCCAAGCCCGCGGCGGAATTCATTCAGGCAATTCGCGGCGGCGACGGTGAGAAAGCTTCACGCCTCCTCGTGAAGACTGACTCGAATGTCCCGGAGAAAATCGAGTCGAACGGCTCCCCATCGGCATACGTCATTCGCACCGCGGCGGCGCAGGGCAGCAACCCGTTGCGCTGGAACTGCCCCGGCAACTGCTCGGTGCAATTCACGATCAACGGCGTGCAGGCATCGAACAACGTTCTCAACACGCCCGCCGCGATCGAGGCCGCGTTCAATTCGTTCAACAATCACGCGGACTCGACGCTGAATCTGTCGACGAACAATCTCGGGAACGACACGAACTACACGAACGACGACGAGAACGATCTCGTCTTCGATTGGAACGGCACCAGCCCGCACCCGAGTTGTCCCGATGCCGAAGGCTGCGGCATCGTCTACTTCAACGGCCCGCCCTTCACGCACACGTTCCGCAGTGAATTCTTCTGGAGCATCGTTTCGGCGGACGTCATCATCAAACACAGCAACTCGATGACGCAGACGGTGTTCGAGGCGATCCTCGGACACGAAGTCGGCCACGCGCTCGGATTGCGTCACGCGAATCAGGGCACGCCGTCCGGCACATCCTCGACGGCGCTGATGTACTCCACGGTGCCGACGAACAACGGCGCGACACTTCGCTCGTGGGACAAAGAAGCGCTCGCCGAAGTTTATGGCGCGGGATTGCCGTGTCAGAACGTTGCCATCACCGGCACCTCCGGCGGCGGCACCGTCAATGCCGGAAGCAACAAACAACTCTCCGTCACTGCGACCGGCACCGCGCCCTTCACGTATCAATGGTACGAAGGCACGAGCGGCGACACGTCGAATCCCGTCGGTACGAACAGCAACTCGTACACCGCGACGAATATCACGACGCCGCGCAACTACTGGGTACGCGTATCGAACAGTTGTCCGTCGTCCGCGAACTCCGCGACCATCGCAATTGCCGTCAACGCATGCGAGCCGCCGAACATCGTCACGCAGCCGCAGAGCGTACAGATCACGTCGGGCAACACCGCAACGCTGTCCGTTCAGGCCACTGGCGATCAGCCGCTCAGCTACAAGTGGTACCGCGGTCCGGTCGGTGACACGACGAATCTCGTCGGCACCGCGAGCTCGTACACCACACCAGCGCTCACGCAAACCACCAGCTACTGGGTGCAGGTGATCGCCAACTGCGGCGCCACGAAGAACAGCATCGGTGCGACCGTCGCCGTCGGCGCGTGCACCGCTGCGAGCATCACCACGCAGCCCGCGAACGCCAGCATTCCGTTGAACCAGACCACGGTCCTCAGCGTCGTTGCCGGCGGAACGTCGCCGTTCAACTATCAGTGGTATCAGGGCGACTCCGGCAACGAATCGCAGCCGATCGCGGGCGCGACGTCATCGACATACTCCGCTGGTCCGTACGCGACCGCGGGCACGTTCAAGTTCTGGGTGAAAGTCTCGAACGCGTGCGGACAACCGGTGAACAGCACCACCGCCACCGTCATCGCCGCGACGTGCGTTCCCGTCACGATCGGCGCGCAGCCGACGAACGTGAACGTCGGCATCGGTCAAGGCGCGACGCTCAACATCACCGCGGAAGGCACGGGGCCGTTCACGTATCAGTGGTACCAGGGCGACGCGGGCAACGAAGCGCAGCCGATCAACGGCGCCACGAGCGCAACGCTGCCCGTCGGTCCGTTCAACACCTCCGGCACGTACAAGTACTGGGCGAAGGTCTCGAACAATTGCGGCGATCAACCGCGAACGGTCAATAGCTTGACCATCATCATCACGGTGGCGTGTGCCGAAGCATCGACGCCGAAAATTGCGGCACCCGCGGCTTCGTTCTACAGCCTCGCCTACGACGTCCAGTGGACCGGCGACCTCGGCGTCACCTCCACGTTCGAACTGCAGGAATCGACCAACGACGCATTCACGCAGAACGTCAAGAACTACACGGTGACTGGCGCGAAGAAGAAGCAGATCCTCGCGCATCTCGAGATTGCGACCGACACGCGCTTCTACTACCGCGTGCGCGGCATCAACTCCTGCACCGGCGTTCCGACCGCGTACTCCGTTCCGACTTCGACCATCGTGACGCGCCCGCTGCCTGCGGACAGCACGTCGTTCTCGATGAGCATCCCCGAGGGGACGAACCAGTCGGTGACGCAGGAGATGCTTGTTCCAGGCTTCGGTGATACCGCGACGAACGGCGACACCTTCTCGATTCAGATCGACGTTCCGTGGATCACCGTCTTCCCGCAAACAGGTGCACTCAGCGCCGGCGGGACGAGCGTGCAGTTGACGATCAATCCTGCATCGCTCGACGTCGGCACCACCACCGGCACGATCATCATCACGCGCACGCAGCCATCGTCCGGAAAATTCACCACGAACGGCTCCACCGCCGCATCGCTTCCCTTCTCGCTCAGCCTCGTCACGCCAGTCACGCCGACTCCGCGCAGCGCGGCGCCCGCGGGCACCATGCTCATCCCGGCCGTCGCGCACGCGGATGGCGTTGGTACGCGCTTCCAGTCCGACGTTCGCATCGTCAACGTCTCAAACGACGAGATCGAATACGAAATCTCGTTCACGCCCTCCGGTCAGAACGGCACGCAGGTCGGCAAACAAACGACCGTAAGAATCGCCGGCAACGACGTCATGTCGTTCGACGACATCGTGAAAGCGTGGTACGGCGCCGGCGTGCTCGGCGAGTTCGGCGTCGGCACCATCGAGATTCGTCCGCTCAACGGCGCGAACCCGCTCGCCACCTTTGCGTCCAGCCGCACGTACGCAGTGGAGCAGCGCGGTACATACGGACAATTCATCCCCGCGATTCCGCTCGAGAACTTCATCGGCAACATCGGCAGCGACTCGCTTGCGAAGATCTCGCTGCAACAGGTCGCGAACAGCGCCGCGTATCGCACGAACTTCGGTCTCGTCGAAGGCTCCGGCCTCGGCGCAACCGCGCTCGTGAAACTCTTCGACGGCAACAACACGCTATTGAAAACCGTCGAACGCTCCTTGCAGCCGTACGGCCACGAACAGCTCGCCTTCTCGCAGCTCTTCGGCAACGTCGCCGTCGATGACGGACGCATCGAAGTCACCGTCACGTCCGAAGGCGGCAAAGCCTCGGCATACGCATCGGTCATCGACAACGCGACGAGCGATCCGCTGCTCGTCATTCCCGAGCAGGCACTGCGCAGCGCGTCGAAGCGTTACGTCGTGCCGGGTGTCGCGGAGCTCGACAACGGTCCCGCATCGAACTTCCACAGCGACATGCGCGTGTACAACGCCGGCACGGAAGACGTGACGGTCACGCTGAACTACTACCCGCAATCCGGCGACGCCACCGCGCGTCCACAGTCCGTACAGCGCACCATCGGCGCCGGCAAAGTCACGGCCATCGACAACGTCCTGCCCAACGTGTGGAGCCTCAGTCGCACCGGCGGTGCCGTGACGATCGATACCGCGAACGATGCATCGCTCGTCGTCACCGCGCGCACGTACAGCCGCGATGAAGCGAACGGCACGTACGGTCAGTTCATCCCCGGCGTGACATCGCAGAACGCGACGGGTGTGGGCCAGCGCGCGCTCGAAGTGCTGCAGCTCGAACAATCCGATCAATACCGCACGAACCTCGGCCTCGTCGAAGTCACCGGTCAGCCCGCGCGCATCGAGATCACCGCGCAGAAGCCGGACACGAAGACCACCGCGGTCACGGCGTACGACATGAAGCCGAACGAGTTCATTCAGTTCAATCGCATCTTCCAGTCGATGGGACTGCCGACGGTGTACGGCGGCCGCGTGTCGGTGAAGGTGCTCGACGGAACGGGACGCGTTGCGGCTTACGGATCGGTGGTGGACAACCGCACTGTCGACCCAACGTACGTTCCAGCGCAATAAAGCACCAATGTCATCCCGAGCGTAAGCGAAGGACCTGGTCGGGCGGGCGGCACGGGATCGTGCCCCCAACCCAGGTCCTTCGCCACGCTCACAATGACGCGTCTTTATCCACGAACCACCAAGTCTCCCCACCTTCCGTCACCTGCGTGATCGGAAACTGCGCGCCGTTGCGAATGTCGGCGATCACCTTCGCCTTCGACGAACCCGACGCCATCACGATTCTCTGCTTCGCCGCGCGAATCACCGGCTTCGTGATCGTCACGCGCCACTGCTCGAGGCGCGGCACGTAAACCTCCGTCGCGATGCGATCTTCGATATCG
>JBQCJC010000471.1:0-2939 GCA_051953135.1 Thermoanaerobaculia bacterium
CTACCCTCCCCGCCCGTGACGACACTCAAACGCGAGCTCGGGTTATGGCGCGGTGTCGCGCTCAACATGATCGACATGGTGGGGATCGGGCCGTTCATCACGATCCCGTTCATCCTCTCCGAAATGGGCGGCGCGCGATGCATGGCCGCGTGGCTCATCGCCGGCGCACTCGCGATCAGCGACGGACTCGTCACCGCCGAACTCGCAGCGGAGATGCCACAGGCAGGCGGCTCGTACATCTTTCTGCGCGAGTCCTTTGGAAAAGCCGGCAAGTTCATCTCCTTTCTGTTTCTCTTTCAGATTCTGATCAGCGCACCGCTCTCGCTCGCATCGGGCTGCATCGGATTCGCGCAATACCTCGAGCCCATTCTTCCGATCGCGGGCAAAGTTCCGCCGATCACGGCGACGATCGTCTGCATCGTGATCGTCATCCTTCTCCTTCGTCGCATCGACGCGATCGGCAAGTTCAGCGTGGTGCTGTGGGCTGGCGTTCTCGGCACGATCGCGATCGTCATCGCCGTCGGCATCACGCATCTGAAGCTCGCCTCGTTCACGTTCTGGAACGCGCCGCGTCACGATGGGAAGCTCGCCTTCGCGGGCATCGGCGCGGCGTTGATCTTCGCGGTCTACGACTATCTCGGTTACTACAACATCGCCTACCTCGGCGATGAGGTGAAAGAACCCGAGAAAACGATTCCACGCGTGATCGTCATCTCGATTCTCGCCGTGGCCGCGCTCTACATCGTCATGCAGGCGTGCATCATCTCGGTGCTGCCGTACGAGATCGCATCGACGTCGAAGTTCGTCGTCGCGGACTACATCAAGACGCTGATCGGCCCGAGCGCCGCGAAATGGGTTTCGGTGATGATTCTCTGGACCGCGTTCGCATCGATCTTCTCGGTGATGCTCGGCTACTCGCGCATCCTTTACGCCGCAGCGCGCGATCAGAATTTCTTCTCGATCTTCGCGCGCTTGCACGCAACCGAAGCGTACCCATTCGTCTCGGTGATTTTCCTCGGCGTGATCACCGCGATCCTCTGCTGGTTCCCGCTCAAGCACATCATCGGCGCGATCCTTTCGATTCGCGCGATCATCCCGTTCATGATGCAGATCGTCGGCGCGGTCGTGCTGCGCGTGCGCGAGCCGAATCGCCCGCGTCCGTTCAAGATGTGGCTCTATCCTCTTCCCGCAATCGTCGCGCTGGGACTGTGGGGCTGGGTTGTGATCTCGCCGGAGAAACATCTGCGCATCGGCGCGCTGTACGTCATCGCCGCGGGCGCGTTGTTCTTCTTCGCACGAGAAGCGGTATTGCGACGATCGACTGCCACTGCCCGCTAGAATCGGAGCATGCGTTCGCTTCGCGCTGCCCTTGTTCTTCTCTGCACGTTTGCGCTTCATGCGCAAACCATCGATACGAAAGCCGTCGACGCGCTGATGTTGCGCACGTTGAAGGAGTGGAAGATTCCGGGCGCGGCGATCGCGATCGTGCAGAACGACCGCGTCGTTTACGTGCAGGGCTACGGCACGAAAGACGTCGGCGGCAGCGACAAGGTCACGCCCGACACGCTCTTCCAAATTGCATCGACATCGAAGGCATTCACGTCGACCGCGCTGGCGATGCTCGCGAGCGATGGCAAGCTCACGTTCGACGATCGCGTGCGCGAGCCTCTCGACTACTTTCACCTCGATGATGCGTGCGCCGATGCGAACGTCACGCTGCGCGACATCGTCTCGCATCGCACCGGCGTCGCGCGTCATGACGAGCTGTGGGACAACTCGCCGTTCACGCGCGAAGACGTCGTGCGGCGCATCGGCCACATCGCGCTCGCGAAGCCGTTCCGCACGACGTATCAGTATCAGAACATCATGTTCATCGCCGCGGGCGAAGTGGTAACGCACGTCTCCGGAATGCAATGGGACGACTTCGTGCGCACGCGCATCTTCGAGCCGCTGAAGATGACGCGCACGGTCACGACCGAGGCGCAGTGGAACGCCGACGCGAACAAGGCGACGGGACACAGCTACGACTGGCGTACCGGCATCGTCGCGAAGCAGAAGCCGATCGATACGACGACGATCGGCGCCGGTGGTGCGATCAAGTCGAGCGCGCGCGACATGGCGAACTGGATTCGCTTTCAACTCAACGATGGCGCGTTCGAGGGAAAGCAGCTCATCGACGCGTCGCAACTCGCGGAGACGAAGACGCCGCAGACGGTGTTGCGCATGTCGGAGCTGACGCACGAGCGCAATCCGGAGACGAACGTCATGTCGTACGCGATGGGCTGGAACGTGCAGGACTATCGCGGCGAGCTACTCGTGTCGCACTCGGGATCGCTGAACGGATTTCGCACGCACGTCGATCTGCTGCCGAAACAGAAATCGGGATTTGTGCTGATGATCAATGTCGGTCGCGGCGTGGCGCTGCTTGGATTGCGCAACGCGTTCGCGGACATGCTCACCGGGAAGCCGGTGCGCGACTGGAATCCCATCTATCTCGCGAGCGATCGCAACGATGATGAGAAGACGGCGAAGGCTCGCGAAGCCGCGATGGCGAAGCGTGTTCCGAACACGACGCCGTCACTGCCGCTCGAAGCGTACGCCGGCGAGTACACGAACGATGCGTACGGCACCGCGACGCTATCGCTCGTGAACGGCAAGCTCGTTTTTCAGTGGAGCCGCATGGCGATTCCGCTCGAGCATTTTCACTACGACGTGTTCACGGCGTACTCGGAACCGGATTCAGTGGATGAGCAGGTGGTGTTCGGCGTGAGTGAGGATCATCAGATGGTGTCGACGATGAAGATCTTCGGCGAAACGTTTCGTCATCGTGGAGGGGGGGGGGGGGGGGGGGCCCCCCCCCGCAAAAGATAGGCTTGGGGGTGGCACACCCCCCCCCCCCCCCACGGAAAAAACCAAAAGGCCAACGAAGTAGGAGGGGT
>JBQCJC010000472.1:0-6546 GCA_051953135.1 Thermoanaerobaculia bacterium
AGCGCCGCGGCGAGGTCACCATTACGCGCCGCCTGTACCGCTCGGGCGAAAGCGAATACTTGGTTAACGGCAGAACGGCACGGCTGCGGGACATTCAGGATCTCTTTCTCGGAACGGGGCTTGGGCCCGAAAGCTACGCCATCATCGAACAAGGCCGCATCGGCCAGATCCTTTCCGCGAAGCCGATGGATCGCCGCACCATCATCGAGGAAGCCGCGGGCATCACGAAGTACAAAACGAAGCGCCGCGCCGCGGAGCTCAAGCTCGAAGAAACGCAGCAGAACCTGCTGCGTATCGACGACACGCTCTCCGAAGTCACGCGCAACCTGAATTCGCTCAAGCGCCAGGCCTCGAAAGCGCGACGCCACAAAGAGCTCGCCGATCAACTCTCCGGCGCGAAACGCGCGCTCTACAAGGGCCGCATCATGCTCGCGCAGATCGAAGAAGAAGCCGCAAACGTGGCTCTTGTCGAAGCGGAGAATCGCGAGAGCGAATTGTCCGCGCAGCTCGGCACCGCGGAGTCGCAGCTCGCCGAAACGCGCACCGTGCACACCGACAAATCGCATCGCGCATCGAAAGTGCGCGAAGAGATCGCGCTGCTTTCGGGCGAAGTCGAACGACTGCGCTCGTTCCTGCAGCAATCCGAAACGAACCTCGGCGATCTCGTGCAGCGCATCGAAAACGCGCGCGGCCAGATCTCGTCGCTCGAAAACGAAGGCGCGGAGCAGCAGGCCGCGCTCGACGAGAAAACGCAGCAGCTCGAAGTCGCGCGCGCGGAACGCAATCGCGTTCGTGAGATCGCCGATCAGGTCGAACGTGAGCGTCAGGAAAAAGGCGATGCCGTGCGTCAGCACGAAAAGGCGCTCGCCGATTCGCGCGAAACGCTGATGCGCACCATCGCCAAGATCTCCGAGGCGCGCAACCAGGTGCACCAGATCGAGATCGCGGTCGAGAAGTGCGAGTTCTATCTCTCGAAACTCACCGAGTCCGCGCGTAAAGCCGCGGAGAGCCGCGACGGCGCGCTCGCATCGATGTACGAATGGGAGCAATCCGTTCGCGATGCCGAGCAGGCGTTGCTCGTCGCGCAGCAGACCGCGCGCGATGCGGTTGCGCGTCGGGATGAACTGACCGCGAAGCGCGAAGCGACGCGCGAGTCACTCGCATCCGCGCGCGACACCATTTCGCAGACGACGTACAAAGTCGATTCGCTGCGCACACTCCTCGCCTCGCTCGAAGCGCAGGACGAAGACGTGCGTCGCGCGATCATGGAGCTGATCCCGAACGCCATGAGCGCGGCCGAAGCCGTGCGCGCGGCGCAGGGATTCGAAGCGGCGCTCGACACATTGCTGCGCGAAGTTTCGAAAGCGGTCGTCGTCGATACGAGCGAGACCGCGAACGAAGCGATTCGCAGACTGCGTGAGCGCGGCGCGGGCCGCGGCGCATTCATCACGCTCGATTTCGCACCGAGCGGCGAAGGCTCGCGTCGCGGCGACGCCGCGGACTCGGTCCTCGGCGAAGGCGCGATTGCCGATGCCGTGCGTCATGCGATCCCCGAGGCGTACATCGTCGAGTCGTTGCAGGAAGCGTTCGCTCGTGCGCAGGAACGCCCGAACGCAACCTTTGTCACGCTCGAAGGCGACATCGTGCGCGGACCGCTCGTCATCGGCGGCAAAACCGAAGGCGCGACGCCCGGCGTCTTCTCCATCAAACGCGAGATCGCCGATCTCGAAGCATTGCTCGGCAGCGAAGAATCGCGCGCCAGCGGCATCGCCACCGAATTGCAGCAGCTCGAAGAAGAACTGCGCGCCGCGGATGATGCGCGCATCATCGCGGATGAACGCGCGCGCACGTCCGATCAGGAATTGCGCGAGAAGAAAAACTCGCGCGAGCGCGCCGGCGCCGAGCTGCAGCGATTCGAGAAAGACCTCGCCGTCGCCAGCGAAGAGCAGACGCTGTACGTCGAGGAAAAAACGCAGCTCATCGCGCGCAAGAACGCCGCGATCGCGGACGTCGAAGCGCTGCAGGCGCGCGAAGCGGAGCTGCACGAAACGATTCGCGCGCACGAAGAGCGACTCTCCGAATCGCGCGCTTCGTTCGAACAGATCACTGAAGTTGCATCGAAAGCGCGCGTCGACGTCGAGAGCGCATCGGGCAACGTGAATGCGCATGCGCGCGAGCACGAGAACCTCTCGCGCATCGTCGTCTCCCTCGGATCGCGCGTCACGCAGTTGCAGCAGGAGATCGAAAATCTTCTGCGCCGCCAGCAGGACACCGACGTCGCGGTCGAGAACTCACGCGGTCAGCTCGAGATCTCGATCACGAAACTCACCGAGCTTTCGGAAATGCGCGTCGCCCTCGAAGGCGAAGTCGCGGATCTCGATGTCAAAGTGAACGAGCTCGCGACGAACGCGACGACGTCGCGCGAACAGTGGAACGCCGCGAAGAACGCGTTGTTCGAAGCGGAGCGCCGCGTCGATCGCGCGAAGTCCGCGTTCGATTTGCTGCGCGAACAGATCTCCCTCGATCTGCACGCGGGCATCGATGCGCTCGCGGACGTCGAACCGCCGAGCGATGAGGAGGCGCGCACGACGCTCGAAGCCGACGTCGCGAAACTCGCGGAGCAGCTCGAGAAGATCGGTCCGGTGAACGTGCTCGCAATCGAAGAGCATCAGGAGCTCGAGACGCGCGAGTCGTTCCTGCGCACGCAGCGCGACGATCTCGTGCAGTCGATCGAATCGCTGCGCCAGACCATTCGCAAGATCAATCTCACGTCGCGCGAGTTGTTCCGCGATGCATTCACCGCGGTCAACGCGTCATTCAGCGAGATCTTCACCTCGCTCTTCAACGGCGGCACCGCGCGCATGCAGTTGCTCGACGAAGAAGATGTGCTGGAGTCCGGCATCGAGCTCGTCGCGCAGCCGCCGGGCAAGAAGAATCAGTCGATCGCTCTACTCTCGGGCGGCGAACGCGCGCTCACCGCGATCGCGTTGCTCTTCGCGATCTTCCGTTACAAGCCTTCGCCGTTCTGCATCCTCGATGAGGTCGACGCGCCGCTCGACGAAGTGAACACCGAGCGCTTCGTGCGCCTCGTGCGCGACTTCTCGCGCGACACGCAGTTCATCGTCATCACCCACTCGCGCCGCACGATGGAAGCCGCGGACGTGCTGTACGGCGTGACGATGGAAGAAGCGGGCTGCTCGCGCCTCGTGTCGGTGAATTTCGCGGAAATGGAATCGTAGTTTTCTCGAAGGGTGATGCGATTCGCATCGCCCTTCTCATTCCTACGCGCGCAACGCCTTCAGAGCTTCCACCACGCGCATGTCTTTCGGCATGAGCATCGCCGCACGATCGAGGTAGTTGCTCGCTTCGGCGCGATTGCCAAGGATCGTCGCGATTTTGCCGGCGTACAACAGCGGCAGACCGGCGCGCGGGTCGATGCGGATCGCGTTCTTCAGCATCTTCAGCGTTGTCGTCGCGGGTGAGACATTCATGCGGAACCGGCACCACGCCACTTCCGCCGCGTACGTGCCGTTCTGCGCGTCGCATTCGGCGGCGAGCTCGAACGATGACAGCGCTTCTCGGAGCTTGCCGGATTCGGCGAGCTCGCGACCGTTGCGACACAGTTGATCGGGATCGACGATCGCGGGCTTCGACGATTTCAATTCCAGCGGCGATGTCGCGATCGGCGCGGCCGCGCGTTGCGGCGTTGCTTCGACGGGCCGCGGTGCAGCAGCAGCGGGAGCAACGGGGGCGTGCTTCTTCGCACGCGCTTCGCGCACCGCATCACGACGCACGGGATCCGCGAGCTCACCGTACGCGCGCGCGGTCGCGAGAAAAATCTCCTGCGCCTGCTCGCGCAGCGGATCTTCGAACTTCGATGGTTGAAAGCGATCGGCGATGGCGAGAAACGCGCGATTGAACTGCAGCAGCGAATCGGTTTCGCTCACGCCGAGAAGCTCGAATGCATCCTTGCGTCGATACGAAAGATACGCGGCGATCACTTCATCTTCCGTTGCTCTCACTGCAGGTGCCGCGGCAACAACCGGCACCGCGGGAGCCGCGACTGGCGCTGGTGCGCTTGCGGCAAACGGATGATCGAGCTCGAACTGGAACTCGCGCACCGCGGTTTCGCTGAGCGTTACGGCGCCGAGGAGCAGCAGCGCGTAGACGATGCGTCGCACGTCGTCTTCCTCGATGCCTGTGACTGCCGCGATCTCGCGAACGCGCTTCGCATCGCGCGCCGCATCGACGACCTTTTTCTGATCGATCGAGAGACGCAGCTCGTCGATTGCGAACAGCGGCTCCGTTGCCAGCATGAGATGCAGATCATTCGCGAACGCCATCGACTCATCGACGTGCTCCTGCGTCTCCACCTTCGCGATTCCGGTGAGCACGAGCTGCGGCACACGCACGCGCAACGACGATTCGACCGGCGGAACGTCGAAGGAGATTTCGAACGTGCCGCTCTTCCAACTGAACGGATCGAGGAGCTTTCGGCCAAGGCTTTGCTGCAGGAAGCGATAGAGATCTTTCGGAGCGATCAGCTTCTGTTCGATCAGAACGTCTTCGATCGGCACACCACGCGTTGTCGACTGCGCGAGCGCGATTGCGAAACTCTGTTCCTGCAGCTTGCCGATGCCGACGAGAAATCGTCCGAACGTTTCGGTGGCGATGTTCGAACGGCACTCGACCGGCGAGCCGTCATCGAACACGATCTCTTTTTGCAGCGGGCCACGCGTGAGCGTCAGCAGCGCGCTCTTCTGCCGCAGCGCGAGCGCCACGAGCAGCATCGGATACGAATGCTCCGCGAGACTGCCGGAGCCGGCGCGAAGAATGGAGTCGAGTTGTTGCGCGTCGCGAGTGATCGAGGAGAGAGCCATGAGGACGCGCGCATTGTAGTGCGCGCCCGCACGTCACATCGATTTCGGCGTGATCACCGGCACGACCACGACATCGCCGTTCGCGTGCGTGATCAACCGCCAGATCGCGGTGTCGCTCACATCCGCGAGCTTCGATTCCTCGCCGCAGTTGCGACACGGCCCCGTCGCCGGCTCCGCGCCGAGCGGAACAAAGTGGAATCGTTCTTTGCGGCAGTGATCGCACAACTCGCGCAGAACGTCGTAATTGATCAGAGATAAACGCTGCATGACGCACACCCCTCTCAGGTAGCGCGCGGATTATGGGAAGGCAGAGAGGGAAGTTTTGTGAGCCGGGTCACGCGGCGGGCGCCGCCGGGAGCCAAAGTCGTGACAAAGGGATGACGATCGCTTCAAAGGGAGGAATGCTCACGGTTTCGTCACCGCCGTGGGTGGCGATGTTGAGCCAGTGACCGTCCTGAATGCGAAAGACCTCCACGAACTGCTCGATGGGATTCACGAGCCACGCCCATTGGACGCCATGCCGTGCATAGCATTCGCGTTTGACCGGACCCAGCTCGGTCACGTCACACACCCAGTTCGGTGGGACGTCGATCCACTCCGCATCGGGCAGTGATGGCAACCGCTCACGCCTCCAACCGCATACATCCGGCACGAGGACATCACCGCCGAGACGAACCTCGGGACGAAACACAATCCACCATTCACCGTCATCCGTATCAAACGCCGATCGCAGTTGAACCAGCACACCACCGCTTGCGCGTGAGTAAATGCTCGCTCCGCGTGCGGTCTTCAGCTCTCGTCCGTCGATCATCTCGATGACGAATCGTTCGGGATCTTCAAAGGGCGTCATCTCGCACATCGCTGTTCCTCAAACTCACCCGCGTGACCAGCCACGCCATCAGCAAGCCCACGACCGCGCTTGCGGTCACGTCCGACATCCAATGGCGAAACGCGAGAATGCGCGAGAGTCCCACGCCTGCCGCGAGTGCGAACGCGATCATGCGCATCGTCCAACTGCGCGAGGCGAACACCAGCACACCCGCCAGCGCGAACGCGCCGACCGTGTGGCCGCTGGGAAATGACGTCGACGATCCGGGCGCGTAGTGCGATGGGCCGAGCCAGAGCTCGGGGCGAGCGCGGCCGACAGCGTGTTTGATGATTTGCGCGGCGATGCCGGCCGCGAGTCCGGCGATGGCCATCGAGATCGCGTACGACACCCAGCGTCGCTCGCGATAGGCAATGCCCGCAATCGCGAAAAACGCCACGATCATCACCGGGTTCATGCCGCCGCCGAAACGATTCAGAATGCGGATCACATCTTCGGTCGTCTCGGATTGAATGCGCTCCGCCCATGCGAGAACTTGCGCATCGAAGAACAGCCACGCGATCGTCGTGAGCGCGGCGCCACTGAGCAACCCGATGATTGCGTCACGCCGGAGCGAGCGTTCGAATCGCAACGCGCGCAGTTGATCGATCGGCTCGCGCCAATTCGCATCGGGCGATGCGCTTTGCAGCACGCCTAACAACAGCAAGCCCGCGAAGAACCAGAAGACGATGTCCCATTGCGGGGCTTCGCGGCCGAGGAACGAGAGATCGTCGACATCGAGAGGCTGGTGAAGCCAGAGACGATTCGTCGACACGATCGGCGACGGCCAGAACACCGACA
>JBQCJC010000473.1:0-2013 GCA_051953135.1 Thermoanaerobaculia bacterium
GGGGTGGGATTCGGGGGCGCGTTTGTTCCAGGGGCAGACTTCCTGGCAGATGTCGCAGCCGAAGGCGTTGCCGTGGACGCCGATCTCGAGATCGCCGCGATGTTCGATCGTTGCGTAGCTGATGCAGCGATGCGAATCGAGCGTGCGATCGGGGAGGATCGCATCCGTCGGACACGCGTCGAGACAGCGCGTGCAGGTGCCGCAGCGATCGGTGACGAGATCGGAGAGCAAATCATTCTCGAGCGCGGTGACGAGTGTGCCGATGAAAAAGTACGAGCCGATTTCGTCGCTGATCAGCATGCCGTTCTTGCCGATCCATCCAAGTCCCGCCTGCGCGCCGTATGCACGATCGGAGAGCGGGCCGGTATCGACGTAGCGCCACGTTTTCACGCCCGGCAGTGCCTCTTCGAATTTGCGGAGGATGCGTTCGAGCACCTCGTGGTAGTCGTCGCCTAACGCGTAGCGCGCGATGTGCTCACTCAGCGCGTTGTCCGGCGCATCGGGTCGCGATGGCGAGTAGGGGACGAGAATCGAGATCACCGATTTCGCCCACGGAAAGCGCTCATTCGGATCCGAGCGAATGGCGGCGTTCTTCGCGAGGTACGACATCGATGCGTGATGTCCGCGCTCGATCCAGGATGCGAACAACGATGCGTGTGCGTCCGCGAGATCGCTGGCGCCGAGGGACACGACGCCCTCTTCGCGCGCGATGCGCGTGAGCGCTGGCCACACGTCAGAGATTTTCGTCGTCGGCATCGGGAGTCGCGCGCAGCGTGAATGTTGCGAGCTCCGGTTTGCAGAGAATGCGCACCGGAGGAATCGCGCCGAGGCCGCGGCTGACGTACAGCAACACATCGCGGACGCGGTGAAATCCGCTGGCGTAACGCGCCTCATGTTTCGACGGCACGACCACCGAGCCGAAGAACGGAAAGCGGATCTGCCCGCCATGCGTATGGCCGCACAGCAGGAGATCGAGCTGGCGGTCATTCAGGAGATCGATCACGTCGGGATGATGACTGAGTCCGATGCGCACGTTGCGTGTGTTTGCGAATGCGGCATCGATGTCGGGCTTGCCGCGATAGAGCTCGTCAATGCCGAGAAGTGAGATCGAGTCGCTGCCGCGCGTGAGTGTGACGCTGCGATTGTGAATGAAGCGCACGCCACGCGCCGTGAGTGCGGCGATGACGCCGTCGGGATTCGCCCAGTAATCGTGATTGCCGAGCACCGCGTACATGCCATCGCGCGCATGCAAGTCAGTCATCAGCACTTCGGCCATCAACGCGATGTGCTTCTCCCAATGCACGAAGTCTCCGCCGAAGAGGATGAGATCGGGATCGAACCGATTCGTTTGCGCGACGATCTCGCGATACCACGCGCGTCGCACGAACGACGCGACATGCGTGTCCGTGAGGAACGCGATGCGATAGCCGTCGAACGATTTCGGCAGCGCGTCGATGAACACGTCGTGCTTCGTGATTTCGAGATCGTAGACATCGTTGTGCGCACCGAGTCTGCGCAGCCACGCGAACGGAATGTGCGCTTTGCGGAGCCGGATGATTTCGGATTCGTGTGTGCGCGTGCCGCGAACTCGTTCGTCGCGCAACAGCAGCATCCGCGCACGATCGATGATCCAGTACGCGCCGATTCCCGCGGCGAGGAACATCCACGCCGCACCGATTTGCGCGAGCAGTACGGAGCCGAGCACGTGCTCGATGCGTGCGGGCGTGATGCGCTCGACGATGCGATTCTCCACGAGCGCGCGCAGCCATTGATGCAATGGCCAGAAGAGCAGCGTGAGGAACAGCAGCAGTGGCGGAACGATCTTCAACACCCACTCGAATCGCGGCTTTTCTTCGAGATGACTGCCGAAGACGAGTCGATTCGCGACGAAGAAGAAGACGCGCGCATCGCCGATCAGAGCGAGCGTGAGGAGAGCGAAGAAAAGAGGGAGAAGCATGGAGTGGTAGTCGGTTGTCGGTTGTCGGTATTGGGGGTGGGGGGGGAGCCCCCCCG
>JBQCJC010000474.1:0-7856 GCA_051953135.1 Thermoanaerobaculia bacterium
GAGCGCCTCGTCTTTTTCAGCGATGCCGTGTTTGCGATCGCCATCACGTTGCTCGTGCTCGAGATCAAAGTGCCGGAGCTGCACGGCAACGTCAGCGACGTCGAATTGCGCGGCGCGCTGATTCACGTCATCCCGAAGATCGTCGGGTTCGTCGTGAGCTTTCTCGTCATCGGCGCGTACTGGGAAGGACATCACCGCATGTTCGCGATGGTCGAGCGCATCGATCGCGGACTCGTGTGGCGCAATCTCCTGCTGCTGCTCACCGTCTCCTTCATCCCGGTCCCGACCGCGCTCTTCAGCGAACATCCCGCGAGCGCCGTTCCGACTCGTTTCTACGCATTCGCACTCGCGCTCGTCGGCTTGTGCACGGTGTTGGTGTGGCGCCATGCCGCGCGACATCTGTTGTTCGCCGGCGCGGATGCGCGCGAAGTGCGGCGATTGCGCAATCGCACGCTCGCGACTCCCGTCGTGTGCGCGCTCGCAATCCTCATGAGCTTCGTCTCGCTGCCGATCGCGCGATGGCTGCTCGTTTTGATTCCCGCGGGCGGTGCGATTGGCGATCGTCTCGCGGGTCGCCGCGCCTAAAGCAGCGAGCGGCAACCTTCCGCACCGCACTGACACGGCAACGTGCCTTCGTGATGCGTTTCGCCGTAATCGCACGTCAGCTCTTCGCCGGGTTTGATGTCGCGCAGCGTGTAAAGCTCGACGCGACGATTCGCGCGGCGCAGAAACGTGTTCGGCCTGCACGAGTGATTCACGTATCGCAGACACGGATCGGTCGCGACATCGAGCGCCTTCCCGTCTTCGAACTCGACGATCGTCACGACCGCCGCATGCTTCGCACGACGCCGCGCCTCGCGCACGGAAATGAGCTCGCCCAGGAACTCGCCGATCTTCCGCCGCGCCGCGAGCCGCTTGCGTGCAAACACGCCCTTGCCATGAATGCGGCTCGGCCGGACTTCGAGATGATCCATGCGCGCGATTGTAGCGACGCTATGCTGCGCGTGTGATGCGCACGCATGCACTTTCGCAATCCCACCGGCGAACGATGCGTTTACTGGCGATCGCACTGGGATTGATCGTGATCGGATTGCTCGCGTTTTCAATCTTCGATTCGACGTTCGACACCGCTGCCAGAATCACGACAATCGGCGTCGTCCTGTTTCTGCTCGCATTGAGCATTCCACTGCTGCGCGATCCCGATCACACCACCGTGACGACGCAGTACGACTCGATTCAGATCGGCAGGCAGCCGCCGGTTCCGTGGTCGCAGATCGATCGCGTTCGCCATCGTGAGCTTGCACGCCGCCTGGAGTTGTTTGCCGGCGGCACACGCGTGGGTTCGATCCACTGCCACCTCGAAGGGATCGAGGATCTGGTGCCAGAGATCGTGGCCAAAGCGACGCTCGCGATTCCGGACGAGTGCGAGTTTGTGATGCCGCACAAGTTGCTCAACACAATTGCGACCGTGGCATTGATGCTTTTGTTCGCCGGCGCGTCCGTGTGGCTGTGGATGACGGGCGAAGGTTGGTTCTATCTCGTTTGCGCGGGGATTCTGCTTGCGATGCTCGCGTACGAGTTGTGCACCGAGCTCGTCTCAGTCGCGATCACCAATCCCGCGATCGCGCTGCGAACGCTCACGACGTCGAAATCGTTTTCACGGGGCACGCTGCGCGACGTGCAACTCGTCATCGAGAATGGCGAAATCGTGGTGATTCGGTGCGCGCTGGTGTTCACGAATGGCAGCGTCGAGACGTTTCGTATTCGCGGTGTGAATTCGATCGATGTCTATCTCGCGATGCGCGCGGCGTATCCGGAGTTGATTCGCTGATGCGCACGCGCTCCATCCCAAAGTGGAATCGCATCCCGCTCACTGATGCCGAGCAATACACCGTCATCTCCACGTCCGAGTTCATTCGCGTCGGCGAGAGGCAAATTGCGTGGAGTGAGATCGACGGCATGCAGGAAGTGGGGAATGGGCGCTTGTCGCTGTCGCATCGCGGCGAGTGGCTCGTGTCGATCTCACCGGCGATCGAAGACTTCGATGGCTTGCTCGACGAGATCCTTCAGCGTGCGCCGCTCGTCGCATCGCAAACGAAATTCGTGCCGCCGTGGGCGTGGCTCGCGCTGATCGGGTACCTCGCCTTGATCGTGTGCGCGATTGCGTATGGCATATACGCGGGCTCAGGCCTCGCGTGGGTGTTCGCGATTCTCACCATGTGCGTGGTTTTGCGCGACGCGTTCAACACGCCGCTGCGCATCGAAGTGCAGCGTGAAGCGATTCGTCTTCGAACGTTGTTCCGGCACGCGTTCACGTGCTGCTTCGCGGCGGCAAAAGTCTGCCGTTGACGTCGAAAGGTGTCTCATCGCCGGACCTCTATCTCGCCCTTCGCGACGCGTTCGATCTCGAACCCGAATCACACCGTTGACATTTTCTTCATAGCGGCGTTACCGTGTGTAACCGTTTACATCACACGGGCCATGTCGCGCACACCGAAGGGTTTCGCCGCCATCCCACCGAGCGTCACGATTCGTGACGTTGCGGCCAAAGCAGGCGTTTCGGTCGCCACCGTATCCCGCGTTTTCAATCGCAAAGGCCCGATCAAGGAAGACACGATGCGCCGCGTGATGGAGATCGCGGCGGAGCTTCAGTACGTGCCGCACGCGGGCGCGCGAAGTTTGTCGACGCGCTCCACGCGCACGATCGGCGTCGTGCTTCCCGATCTTCACGGCGAATTCTTCTCGGAAGTCATTCGCGGGATCGATCTTGCGGCGCGTGCCGAGGGGTACCACTTGCTGCTTTCGGGATCACATGCGGATCGGGAAGAGATGCGCGCTGTCGTGCAAGCCGTGCGCGGACTCGTCGATGGACTCATCGTCATGTCGCCGGATCTCGAACCATCGGCGCTCGTCGCCGATCTGCCGCATGGATTGCCGGTCGTGCTGCTCAACGCGCGCGTCGGCGGTCATCCATCGGTCACGATCGATAACTCTGGCGGCGCACGTGACGTCGTTCGCCACGTCCACTCCCTCGGCCATCGCCGCATCGCGTTCATCGGCGGCCCGCAGCACAACGTCGACGCCGAGCAGCGCCGTCGCGGCTATCGCGCCGCGATGAAAGAGCTCGCGCTCGAAGTGCTCGAGCATGATGGCCACTTCACCGAAGAATCGGGATTCGACGCGGGACGCACGATCGCGTCGATGAAGAAACGTCCGAGCGCCGTCTTCGCCGCGAATGACGCGATGGCCATCGGAGCCTTGAGCGCGTTTCGCGAAGCGGGATTGCGCATCCCCGAAGATGTCGCGCTGGTCGGATTCGACGACATTCCGATCGCGCGCTTTCTCACACCGCCGCTCACGACCGTCAAGGTTCCGATCGCGGAGCTCGGCCGCAAAGGCTTCGAGCTGCTTGCGAACGGCGAAGACGGACGGCGTGCGGCGAAGCTCACTACATCACTTGTCGTGCGCCGCTCCTGCGGCGCCGAGATGAAACGAGAGATCAGGGAACAACAGTAGTCAACGGAGAACAGGAGAGAACGCGATGCATCGGAAACTTACACTCCTCGCGCTCGCACTGCTTCTCGCGCTTACGACCTTTACGGCGTTTGCGCAGAGCAGCACCACCGCGACCATTCGCGGCACAGTGCATGACGAGAGCGGGAACCCATTCCCCAGTGCGGCCATCACCGCAACCAACGTCAACACCGGTTTCACCAACAGTACCGTCGCCGGAGCCGACGGCGCATACACGCTGGCCGGCCTCGCACCGGGCGTTTATCGCATCGACGTCAGCGCGACGTCGTACAAGGCGAGCTCGAAAGAAGTGCGCGTGCTCGTCGGCCAGGGGCTGAATCTCGACTTCCGCCTCACGCCGGACCTCGTGCTGATGGAATCGATCACGGTTCTCGGCGCGACCGCCGTCGAGACCGAGACCTCGGAAGTGGCGACGAACGTCACGCGCCAGCAGATCGAACAGTTGCCGCAGAACGATCGCAACTTCCTCAACTTCGCGCAGCTCGCACCGGGCGTCGTGCTCGGCAACGACGAACTGCGCAAAGAAGTTCGTTCCGGCGCGCAGGGCTCGTCCGCGGTGAACGTCTTCATCGACGGCGTGTCGTTCAAGAACGATGTCATTCAGGGCGGTGTCATCGGGCAGGATTCCAGCCGCGGCAATCCGTTCCCGCAGAACGCCGTGCAGGAGTTCCGCGTCGTCACGCAGAACTACAGCGCCGAGTATCAGAAGGCTTCATCCGCAATCATCACCGCGGTCACGAAGTCGGGTACGAATCAGTTGAGCGGTGACGCGTTCTTCTTCTTCCAGGACAAGTCGCTCGTCGATGAGAACCCGATGAACGGCCAGAATCCGGAGTACGAACGCAATCAGTACGGCTTCTCGGTTGGTGGTCCGATCATCCGCGATCGGATGCACTACTTCGTGTCGTACGAAGCGAACGATCAGAATCGCGACGAAACGGTCATCCTCGGCGGTGGCTGGAACAACGATCCGACGCTGCGCCAGCAGCTCGCGAAGTACGAGGGAACGTTCACGCAGCCGTTCCGCGAAGACCTCGCGTTCGGCAAAGTGAGCTACCAGCCGACGGGCGCGCAGATCTTCGACTTCAGCGCGAACTACCGCAAGGAAACCGACATTCGCAGCTTCGGCAATCAGGTCAGCTACGAAGCGGCGGAAGACGTGAAGAACGACGCGTGGGGCGCGAACCTCCGTCATCAGTACACGGGTGGCTCGTGGCTGAACGAAGCCTCGGTGAGCTATCAGTTGTACGAATGGAATCCGACGCCGCTCGACTCCTCGTCGATCGGTCTCGAGTACGAAGGCCTGCTGCGCATCGGCGGTCGCGACACGGAACAGAAGATCGGTCAGGATCGTCTCGCGTTCCGCGATGACGTGACGCTGTCCAGCTTCGACTTCCACGGCAATCAC
Source organism: Thermoanaerobaculia bacterium (assembly GCA_051953135.1). Classification (GTDB taxonomy): domain Bacteria; phylum Acidobacteriota; class Thermoanaerobaculia; order Gp7-AA8; family Gp7-AA8; genus QHVT01. Next base: position 4,943 of record JBQCJC010000474.1, read on the forward strand.
ACGCTCAAGGTCGGCGGCAACGCCGAGTTCCTCGAGTACACCGTCACGAAGCACTTCGAAGAAAACCCGCGCTACTTCTTCCGTTCGGATCTCGGTTCCGCGATTCCGTACAAAGCGCGCTGGGGCTTCGGCAATCCGGATCTCTCCGCGGATAACCAGCAGTACGGTCTGTACGGACAGGACGACTGGCAGGTCAATAACAAGCTGACGGTGAATCTCGGTCTTCGTTGGGACTACGAGACCAACATGAACGACACCGATTACGTGACGCCCACGGAAATCCGTGCGCGGCTCTCGGACGATTTCTCGTCGAATTTCTTCACCGACGGAAACGATCGCGATCCGAAGACGGACATGTTCCAGCCGCGTCTCGGCTTCTCGTATGACCTCTTCGCCGACGGCAAGTCGGTGATCTTCGGCGGCGCGGGCCGCTACTACGATCGCAACCTCTTCAACAACACGCTCGACGAGCGTTTCCGTCTGCAGCACTTCGTTGGCGAGTTCTACTTCACTCCCGATGGATCGCCGTTCAACGGACAGCCGGCCGCTAAATGGGATCCCAAGTATTTGACCGCCGCGGGTCTGCGCGAGTTGCAGGCGCAGGGCATCACCGGCAAGCCGGAAGTCTTCCTGGTCGAGAACGACACGAAGGTGCCGTACTCCGATCAATGGAACCTCGGCGTGCGTCATACGTTCGGTTCGATGATCGGCTCGGTCACGTACTCGAACGTCCGCAGCTTCAACGGCTTCTCGTATCTCTGGGCGAAGGGCGCGTGCTGCCCGGTCATCGATCCGGCGTACTCGAACGTGCTCATCTCGTCGGACGACGTCAAGACGTGGTACGACGCGGTGTTTGTGCAGCTCGATCGTCCGTTCGCGAACAACTACGGCTTCAACGTTGCGTACACGTGGGCCGAGGCGGAGCAGATCGGTGGCGATCTCTTCTCGCTCGACAAACCGACCATCGCGGACTGGCCGCGCTACGGCACGCCGGGCACGCAGGAACATCGCATCGTTGCCAACGGCATCGTCGGCATTCCGTGGGGCGTGCGTCTCTCGGGCCTGCTGCAGTACAGCTCGGGCGATCGCTTCCGCATCCACGACTGGTCGAACGGATTCTGCTTCAACTGCTACAACCCGCGCACGGGTGAAGGCCCGAGCTGGACGACGGTCGATCTCCGCGCGGAGAAGGGCTTCAAGCTCGGACCGACGGAGCTTTCGGTGATCGCCGAGGCGTTCAACATTTTCAATGAAGAACGGTATTCGTTCTTCAACGACTTCCTCGGACCCGAAGGCAATCCCAACCTCGGCCAGCCGACCGCGATCGTCGGCGGTTCGCAGCGCCGCTATCAGTTCGGATTGCGCGTCGCATTCTGATGAACAACCACATCGTCAACACTGGGAGGGCGGCTACGGCCGCCCTCCTCGTATTCACACTCATTGCGTGCTCAGGCGTGACGCCACCAAAGCAACAGCCGAGTACACCGATCCGTGTACAGCCGGTGGAGATCACCATCGATGACCTCCAGCACCGCACGTTTCTCTTCTTCTGGGAAACGGCGAATCCCGAGAACGGACTCGTGCCCGATCGCTGGCCGACGCCGTCGTTCTCCAGCATCGCCGCGGTCGGCTTTGGCCTGACCGCGTACGGCATCGGCGCGGAGCGTGGCTGGGTCACGCGTGAGCAGGCAGCGCAGCGCGTTTTGACGACGCTGCAATTCTTCAAAAACTCCAGGCAGGGCGAAGAGGCGAGCGGCGTCACCGGCTCGCGCGGTTTCTACTACCACTTCGTCGACATGAAAGACGGCACGCGGTTCAAGGACGTCGAGCTCTCGACGATCGACACCACGCTGCTGCTCGCGGGCGCGCTGTTTTGTCAGTCGTACTTCGATCGCGACAACGCCGTCGAAAAAGAAATTCGCGACACGGTCGAGTTTCTCTACACGCGCGCGGAGTGGGATTTCTTTCACGAGCGACCGCCGCTCATGAGCATGGGCTGGACGCCCGAGCACGGCCTGCACGACTACGACTACATTGGCTACAACGAGGCGATGATCCTGTACGTCCTCGCTATCGGCTCGCCGACGCATCCGATCTCGCCGAAAGCGTGGAACGCGTACACGCAAACGTATCGCTGGGACACGCATTACGGACAGGAGCACGTCGTCTTTGCGCCGCTGTTCGGACATCAGTACTCGCACGTGTGGATCGACTTCCGCGGCATTCAGGATCACGTGATGCGCGAGAAGAAGATCGATTACTTCGAGAACTCGAAGCGCGCCACGATCGCGCAACGCGAGTACGCGATCGCGAATCCGATGCATTGGGCCGGCTACGGTGCGAACCTGTGGGGACTCACCGCGTGCGATGGTCCGTTCGACGGAAAGATGATGGTGAACGGCGTCGAGCGCACGTTCATGACGTACGCCGCGCGCGGCACCGCGCCCCATGAGCTTCGCGACGACGGCACGATCGCGCCGACCGCGGCGGCATCATCGATCGCATTCACGCCCGAGTTCTCGACCTCCGCGATTCAGCACATGGGCCGCACGTACGGCGCGAATCTCTATCAGAAATACGGCTTCCTCGATTCGTTCAATCCGACGCTGAAGACTTTGCGTCCCGTGCAAATGGGAAAAATCATCGAAGGCGTCGGCTGGTTCGACAACGACTACCTCGGCATCGACCAGGGACAGATCGTGGCCATGATTGAGAACGAACGCTCGGGCCTCGTGTGGAACACGATGAAGAAAAACGAGCACGTGAAACGCGGCTTGCGAAGAGCCGGCTTCACCGGAGGTTGGCTGAATTGAGCGCTGAAACGGAGCGCCGGCTTCCAGCCGGCCGGAGCGCCGGCATCCTGCCGGCACCGCGGGGGAACGGCCGACTGGAAGTCGGCGGCCCGGCCGGCTGG
>JBQCJC010000475.1:0-2181 GCA_051953135.1 Thermoanaerobaculia bacterium
CGATCGTCTCGTCGACGGTCATCGGATCGGGATCGGCGAGCGCGTACGTCACGCCGATGCTGTTCTTCATCGCGCTGAGATGTTCCATCGCGCGAATCACGAAGTCGCGCGGCACAACGTTGAACGTGTATTTCGAAGGACGACCGACCACCGGCAGCACCGCAACGCGCGGCTGTCGCATCACCCATTGCATGACGAAATACGGTCCATCGAATTTCTGCGTCGCGCCGGTGACGCTGTCGCCGACAACGACTGACGGTCGATAGATCGTCGCCGGAACATTCGTCATGCGCTTGCGCACTTCGAACTCGGCGAGATACTTCGTCTCTTCGTAGTAGTTGTTGAACGTCTGCCCTTTCACGAGATCGTTCTCGGTGAAAACACCGGGCAGACGGCCGCTCACGTAGCACGTACTCACGTAGTGCAAGCGCTCGAACTTCGGCGTGCGCTCCGCGAGATCGAGCACGCACTGCGTGCCCGTGACGTTCACGCGCATGCCGGCATCGCGTTTCACCGCGAGGTCGTAGGCCGCGGCGAAATGAAAGATCTCGCGAACGTTTCCCGCTTCGATGTGTGTGAGCGGCTCGGTGAGATCGCCTTCGACGATGCGAATGCGATTCGCGAGTTTCGGGTATTGCGCTTCGATCCCGCGCGCACGCACTTCCGCGAGTGCACGAAATTTCGGCTGCACGAGACACAGCGCCATGTCGTCGGTGCGCGAGAGGATGTGCGGCAACAGCTCGCTGCCGAGGAAACCCGGAAAGCCGGTAAAGAAAATCGACGGCATCGCGCGATTGTAGTGGCGCTCATTCGACGAGATCGCGCACGACATTCAGCAAGCCATCGACGGCGCGCGCCATGCGCTCGTAATCGAGCGTTTCGGGCGTATCGCTGTCGAGGTGATAGTGCGGATTGCGAAAGAGCGCGGTGTCCGTGACCATGATCGCCGGCCAGCCGAATTGCCAGAACGACCACTGGTCGCTCCAGCCGATCTGCTCGATCGCCTCAGGCAATGTCGCCGATTCCGCGGGCATCGTGTTCGCGCGTCGAAACGCACGCGCGCATTGCTTCACCAGCGCACGCGATCCGACGTTGCCCGCGAACGCAACGAAGTCGCCCGTTTGCGGATACATCGCCGAAAGCGGCGGAGGATACTGCTGCGCGCCTTTGCGCGGATCGTAGTAGCCGAGCATTTCGAGACTCAGCATCGCCACGATCGTTTCGCCGCGATCGTGACAGCGCTTCGCGTATTGCCAGCTGCCCATCGACGTCGTTTTGAAGTGCGGCGGTTCTTCGTTCGTGAATGCGACGAAGCGAAGCGTGCGACGCGGCTTCGCGCTTTCGAAACGCTTCGCGAGCGCGAGGAGCGCCGCGACGCCGCTCGCGTTGTCATCCGCGCCAGGAGTGCCATCGAGCGTGTCGTAGTGCGCGCCGATGACGACGATCTCGTTCGTCGTGCCGCGAATCTCGAGAATGAGATTGTCCGCGCGGACTCCGTCGGTTTCGAACGATTGCCGTTCAACGCGCTCGCCGAATGCGCGTGCGATGTAGTCCGCGGCGGCGTGCAAATTTTCCGGCGCGTACACATGACGCTCGCCAATCGTTGCGAGCGCGACGACATCGCGACGCAGTTCATCACGCAACGTGAGCTGTGATGACGTGAGTGGCGCGAGCGGAATCGCAACGCCGCGCCTGCGCGAGATCGCGTACGCCGCAACGGCGATGATCAGAATTGCGACGGCGGTGAGAATCCACTTCACGCCGCTACAATCCATCGATATGACGTTTCACGCAACCGCACTCAATGTCTCGCTGACGGTCAATGATCTCGCGCGAAGCACCGACTGGTACACGAACGTCCTCGGCTTCGAGGTCGAACGGAGTCACGAACGCGAAGGAAAGCGTGTCGCGGTTTCGTTGAAGGCCGGCGAAGCGCGCATCCTGCTCGCGAAGGACGATGGCGCGAAAGGAATGAATCGCGTGAAAGGCGAAGGCTTCTCGATGATGCTCACGACGCCGCAGAACATCGACGAGCTTGCAGCGCGTGCGAAAGAGAACGGTGCGACGCTCGATACCGAACCGACGGACGCGCCGTGGGGACCGCGCATTTTTCGTCTGCGCGATCCCGACGGATTTCGTTTCACGATTTCGTCGTAAGTGGAGCGGCGGGCTCTTAGCCCG
>JBQCJC010000476.1:0-4731 GCA_051953135.1 Thermoanaerobaculia bacterium
GCTCACCCCCCCCCCCCCGATTTTCGCCCCGGGGGGGGGCGCCCCCCCCCCCCCACCACCTACAATCCCATAATGCTCATCGCCGCCGCGGCGCTTTCCCTCGCGCCTCACGTCTTCTTCGGCGGCGATCCTCCTCCGCGAATTGCATCGCACGCAACGCTGCCGCCGTGCTCCATCGTCGCGCCAGCACGCAACTTTCTCACCGAAGGTCCGGTCGATGAAGCGCTGCACGCGCCGTCGCTCGGCACGATGCGCGCGGTGATGTTGTTCGCCGATTTTCCCGACGCGCCTGCGACGGAATCGACCAACGCACTCTTCGAAACCATCGCGCCCGAATCGCAGGAATGGCTGCGCGAAACATCGCACGGCAGATTCACGCTCGACGTCACACCGGTGCATCGCTGGTATCGGATGCCGCTGCCATCGCCATCGTACGGACTCGCGATTCCCACGTTCGCGCTGCAGCGCGCGTATGCCGAAGAGCTGGTGAAGCTCGCGGATGCGGATGTTGATTTCAGCGCGTACGACACGATCCTCATCGCATCACCGCCCGCTGCCGCGATTCCGAACAGTCCGACGTTTCTCGCGTATCCGGGTGCGGGCATTCGCACGAATGAAAAGGAACTGCGCTGGGGCGTGACGTTTGGCAACGACGTGCGCGTGCCGCAGTGGGGCGGCCGCATCCTCGCGCACGAAACGCTGCACATGCTCGGCCTTCCCGATCTCTATCGATTCGGCTTCGGATATCCCGAAGCGTTTCGCGATGCGGGCGGATTGGATCACATGAGCTGGTTGCGTCCCGCGGCGCACGTGCTCGCGTGGCACAAACGCAAACTCGGATGGATCGATGAATCGCAGGTCGTGTGCGCGCAGACATCGATGGATGTTGCGCTGCATGCAAACGCCGCGAACGATGGCGTGAAAGCAGTGCTCGTGCAGATCGATGCCGACACGATGCTCGTCGCGGAGTTGCGCGAGCCGGTCGCATTCGATGCACGTTTGTGCGACCGCGGTGTGCTCGTCTACATCGTCGATGCATCGACGTACACCGGTAACGGTCCGGTCGTCGTGCAATCGATCGGCGCGCAGGACAACAGCACATGTGGTCCGAAGTTCGACGCGACCTTCGATTTGCGCGATGGAAAACTCGCGACATTCACGCATCCGATGGCAACGCTCGAAGTACACGCGGACGATGTCGTGCGTGTCGTGTTTCCGAACAAACCGAAACGCCGCGCCGTCCGTCAGTAGAATGCTCGCGTGAAAATTTTTCGAGGGCGCATCTTCACGCCTGTCGCGGATCCGTTTGCGCATGGCGTCGACGGTTCCTATCGTTGGTTTGAAGACGGCCATCTCGCCGTCGATGACGATGGTCGCATCGCGAGTGTCGGCGAGTGGTCCGATGCGCCGGAAGGCGATGTTGTCGACACGCAGGGCCTGCTGATCACGCCCGGGTTCATCGACACGCATCTGCACGCGCCGCAGCTCGAGATGATCGGCTTGTACGGCGGCGATCTTCTGCAGTGGCTTACGCGTTACACGTTTCCGACGGAGCGCAAATTCGAAGATCCCGAACACGCGCGTCGCGTTGCCCGTGCGTTCTACGAGCTGCTGCTGCGCAACGGCACTTTGACGGCGCTGATTTTCTCGACGATTCACTACGAGGCGACCGACATCTTTTTCGAAGAAGCGGAGCGTCGCGGATTCCGCGGAATCATCGGCAAGACGATGATGGATCGCAACGCGCCGGACTATCTGCTCGATCAATCTGCGCAGAAGTCGTATGACGAATCGCGCGCGTTGCTGCAGAAGTGGCATAAGCGCGGATTGCTGCGCTACGCGATTACTCCGCGTTTTGCACCGACGTCGACGCCCGAGCAACTCGAGCTCGCGGGACGGTTGAAGAAAGAGTTTCCCGATGCGTGGGTGCACACGCACATCTCCGAGAATCGCAACGAAGTGCGCTGGGTGCAGGAGCTTTTTCCGGAAGCGGAGTACGCGGATGTGTACGACGATTACGGTCTGCTCGATGAGCGCACGGTACTCGCGCATGGCGTGTGGCTTACACCGGAGGAGTTGGATTTGTTGTCGCGCCGCGGCGCGCGCATCGCGCACTGTCCGAACTCGAATCTCTTTCTCGGCAGTGGTCTCTTCCCGTTGCATCGCGTACTCGACGCGGGTGTCGTGATCGGACTCGGTACCGACATCGGCGCCGGCACGACGCCGTCGTTGTTCAATGCGATGGCCGACGCGTACAAAGTGCAGCAGGTGCAGGGCGTGTCGCTCAGCCCGTTTCATCTCTGGTATCTTTCGACGTTAGGCGGGGCGCGCGCGTTGTCGCTCGAAGCGGAGACTGGCAGCCTCGAACCCGGCAAATCGGCGGACTTTCTCGTGCTCGACATCAAAGCCACGCCGCTGCTCGCGATGCGCACCGGCCGCGCGTCGTCGCTCGAGGATTTGCTCGCCGGTCTCATCTTCATGGGTGACGATCGTGCCGTGCAGCGAAGCGTGATCGCGGGGAAGATCGTCTCAAGTGGAGCGGTGGGCTCTTAGCCCACCGAACGTTGATGACCGGCGGGCTAGAGCCCGCACTCCATAGAACGGCATCTGCCGTGCGGACGAGCCTTGCTGACAGGAGGTCTTATGGCCCGAACACTCCGGGTTTCGGCGCTTTTTGCGTTGTTCGTGATTTCTGCTCTGTCCACTTTCGCGCAATCTGGTCCGCTCGTCGGGACAGTGATCGACGTCGATGAAGGGCGCGGACGTCTGCAGATCGAAGCGGACAACGATTCGAAATCGCGCATCACGATCGAGACCGATTCGGTCTCGACGACGTATCACGGCTTCGGCACGGTCATCGCCGACAAGCCGGAGATCTTCACCGGTTCGTCGGGACTCTCGAACGTGCGACTCGGCGATCGCGTCTCGATCAACGGCGCGCCGCGCGCCGAAGGCATCATCAAAGCCGATCGCGTCACGCTCCTCGGGCGCGCAGTCGCCGCGGGTTCCGTTGGCGTCGGTACGACGCGCGATCCCGCCACGAGCGTTTCGACGCCGGTCGATGATCGCGCGGCCGCGCAGACAACCACCGGCGGCGGCGCGGTCGAAGGCACGATTCGTCAGATCAATCTCGACGATGGACGCATCGTCGTGCAGACCACGACGCGACGCATGATGACCGTGCGCACGTATCGCAACACGCCGGTCGTGTATCGCGGCGAAACGTATCGCACGTCGAATCTCGAGATCGGCGATGTGATTCGCGTCGACACCGATCCGCGTACGACGTCGAATGATGAAGTGACCGCGCGCCGCATCGAAGTCACCCGCTCGGTGCAGGAAGGTGGCAATGCGCCGCCGACTGGTGGTCTCGTCACGACACTGTCGGGCCGCGTCACGCGCGTCGATGCGAATCTCGACACCATCACGATCGATGCGAATCGCACGTCGGTGCGCATCGACATGAACCAGGCCGAGGATTCGCGCGGTGATGCGATTCGTGCGAGCGATGTGCGCGTGGGCGATCGCGTTCAGGTGAGCGGCAGCTACAACCGCGCGGGCGATCTGTTCCTCGCGTCGACGGTGCGATTCTCGGCGGCCGACGACAACGAACCGCCAGTCGATGACTACGTGCAGTACGGACTCGTGACCATCACCGGAACCGTGACGGAGACGCTCGAAGATGCATCGACCGTTTCGATTCGCGATCGTGATTCGAATCGCGTGCTGCGATTGTGGATCGCGAATGATTTCGTCGTACGCACGCGCGGCAACACGTACACGACCGCCGAAACGTTACGCGTGAACGACACTGTGGTGGTGGAAGCGTTCCGCGACGACAACGGGAACCTGATTGCGCAGACCGTGAGGCTGCGAAACCGGTAAAAAAAGTGGAGCGGCGGGCTCTCAGCCCGCCGAGTTTCAATCCACCGGTGGGCTGAGATCCTCAATCCACCGGTGGGCTGTGAGCCCACCGCTCCACCATACAGTCCCGTTCGCTGAAATACTTATTCGCACTTCCTTGTCGCACATCGCAAATGCCAACACGAGATTTGCTGCCGGGCGTCAACGAAGACTCCTGTCCGCCGCGCGTTCTGTGTGATGCGCATCTCGCCATTCGCAAAGCGAGGCGCCGCGCGTTGATGAAAGACATCGGCGCGTTGGCGTTGCTGGCGGGCGTCGACTGGCTGTTTCTTCGCTGGCCCGAAGCGCGCGTCCCATTCCTCGGCCGCGCCGATTCGGTGATGGTTCTGCGCGGCGTCAACGCGATCGCCGTTGCCGATCTCTGGTTGTCGCGCGCGTTGCCGAAGTGGTCGGCGATGCGCATCGCGTCTACGTGGTGCCGTTCGGAGCGGGAGAAGTTTCAGAAGCGCTGACCGCCGGCTCCCGCTTCATGATCACGAACTTCTGCAGCACGATTCCGACGAGCACGAGCGACACGGCGAGTCCGAACAACGACGCGACGCGATACAGACCACCGAGCTGGGCGAGGTCGTGAAGGAAGCACTTCAACACCGTCACGACGAGCAGGCCTAACGCGGCGATGCGGCCTGCGCGTGTCTTCAGCACGATCCCCGCGACGAGCATCGCGATCGCGAACAGCGCCCACGCGAACGTGTACGTCAGATCCTGCGCGAGCGTCGACGACGGGCGATGCTCGTAGTAGTCGCGAATCGCAACGTTGACGAGCATGAACAACTCGATCGTGGCGATGCTCGCGGTGATCGGACG
>JBQCJC010000477.1:0-6073 GCA_051953135.1 Thermoanaerobaculia bacterium
GTTGAGAAATTAGTTGTCAGTTGTTGGTTGCCGGTTGTTGGGAGACCGGCCGTGGTCGGGCGGCGGTCTCCCAACAACCGACAACCAACAACCATCAACCGAATCGTCATGAACACCACAGATAACGCCGCCGGACTCACCGCCCGCCGAAGTCTCTCCGGCCTCGACTACATGCGCCGCGTCGCCCATGGCGAAGTCGAAGGCGCGCCGATGGTCACGCACCTCGGCATGCGCATGACGCACGTCGAAGAAGGGCAGTGCACGATCGTGCTCGACGCGGTGAAACGCGAACATGAGAACGGGCTCGGCATCGCGCACGGCGGGCTCGCCGCCACGCTTCTCGACACCGCGTTGAGCTGCGCCGTCAACACCGTCATGCCCGCGGGAAAAATCTTCACCACGCTCGAGATGAAGATCAACTACATCCGCGCCATTCGTCCCGAGGACGCGCCGCTCACGTGCGTTGGTCACGTAGTGCACGCCGGCAGCAAAACCGCCACGGCCGAAGGTCGCATCGTCAACACCGCCGGCAAACTCTTCGCGCACGGCACCGTCACCTGCATCTTGTTTCGCGACACCACACAGGAGAGTCCGAGTCATGAATGAAGCCGTAATCGTTGCGGGATTGCGAACCGCGGTGGGCAAAGCTCCGCGCGGCTCGCTGCGCACCACGCGTCCCGATGACATGGCCGCGGAAGTGATCCGCGGTCTCCTCGCGAAAACTCCGCAACTCGATCCGCACGACATCGACGACGTGATCATCGGCTGCGCGACACCCGAAGGCGAATCCGGAATGAACGTTGCGCGCATCGCCGCGCTGCGCGCCGGTTTGCCGGACAGCGTTGCCGCCGAGACGATCAATCGCTTCTGCTCCTCCGGTTCGCAGACGATCGCGCACGCGGCGCAGGCCATCATGTCCGGCATGGCCGAAACGATCCTCGCCGGCGGCACCGAGTCGATGAGCATGGTGCGCGGCAATAATCGCTTTCGCCCGAATCCGTATCTCGTCGACAACGATCCTGACGTGTATCTCAGCATGGGATTGACCGCCGAGAACGTCGCACGCAAATACAACGTCTCGCGCGAAGACGCCGATGCGTTCTCGCTGCGCAGCCATCAACGCGCCATCGCCGCGCAGCAGAGCGGCAAGTTTGCGGAAGACGGCATCGTGCCTCTCGATGTCGAAATTCATGACGATGGCAAAGTCGAGAAATTCACGTTCGATGCGGATGAAGGTCCGCGCGCCGACACGAATGCCGCTGCGCTCGCGAAACTGAAACCGGTGTTCCACGCGAAAGGCGTCGTCACCGCGGGCAACTCGAGTCAGACATCGGATGGCGCCGGCGCGGTGATCGTCATGTCGCGCAAACGCGCGGAACAGTTGGGACTCCATCCATTGGCGCGACTCGTTTCGTTCGCCGTCGGCGGCGTGCCACCGGAGATCATGGGCATGGGTCCAATCGTCGCGGTGCCGAAAGCGTTGAAGCTCGCGGGACTGAAGCTCGACGACATCGATGTCATCGAATTGAACGAAGCGTTCGCGTGTCAGGCGCTCGCGGTGATGCGCGAATTGAACATGGATCAGGAGCGCGTGAACGTGAACGGCGGCGCGATCGCGCTCGGTCATCCCCTCGGCGCGTCCGGCGCAAAGCTCACCGTCCAGCTTCTCGGCGAGATGAAACGCCGCGGCTCGAAATACGGCATGGTCACGATGTGCGTCGGCGGAGGACAAGGCGCGGCGACGATCTTCGAGAATCTGCAGAGATAAATCGTATGGACTTCCAACTATCGGCGCCGCTCGTCGAACTGCGCGATCGCGTCGCGGAGTTCGTTCGCAATGAAGTGATCCCCGCGGAGTCGCAGGAATTCACGCCCGCGCTGGTGCAGGAGCTGCGCGCGAAAGCGCGTCACGCGGGGGTGTTCGGCCCGCAATTGCCGCGAGAGCTCGGCGGACTCGGACTCGGCACGGTCGGCATGTGCGTCGTGTTCGAGCAGGCGGGCCGCAGTTTTCTCGGTCCGGTCGCGCTGCATTGCTCCGCGCCCGACGAAGGCAACATGCACCTGCTCGCGCATCACGCGAATGACGCGCAGCGCAAGCAGTATCTCGAGCCGCTGATCGAAGGAAAAATTCGCTCGTGCTTCGCGATGACCGAGCCCGCGCCCGGCGCCGGTTCGGATCCGACGATGATGATGACGCGCGCCGAACGCGTCGATGGTGGTTGGGAGATCACCGGCCGCAAGTGGTTCGCGACGGGTGCCGATGGCGCGGACTTCGCGGTCGCGATCGCGGTAACGGATCCGAACGCTGATCGTCATCATCGCGCGACGATGTTTCTCGTCCCGACGAACACGCCCGGATATCGCTTCGTGCGCAACGTGCCGGTGATGGGGGGCCATGGGTTCGGCGGACATGGCGAAGTCGATTTCGATCACGTGCGCGTGCCGGATTCGGCGATCGTCGGCAAGGCCGGCGATGGCTTCAAGCTCGCGATGATTCGCCTCGGGCCCGCGCGACTCACACATTGCATGCGCTGGATGGGCGTGGCGCAACGCGCGATCGAGATCGCGACGGCGTATGCGAAGGAACGTGCGGCGTTCGGGAAGAAGCTCGCCGAGCATCAGTCGATTCAATGGATGATCGCGGACTCGGAGATCGAGTTGCACGCCTCGCGCTTGATGGTGCTGCACGCGGCGTGGGAGCACGAGAACGGCAGCGAGATTCGTCACGAGTCGTCGATCTGCAAAGTGTTTGTCGCGGAGGCGGTGAATCGCATCATCGATCGGGCCGTGCAGATTTGCGGCGCGCTCGGCGTGAGTGGCGATACGCCGCTCGAAGATTTCTATCGCGAGGTGCGCGCGTTCCGCATCTACGACGGACCGAGCGAAGTGCATCGCATGGTCATCGCGCGCAACGTGCTGAAGCGAACATCATGAACGTTGATGACGAGCGCGCCTTTCGGCGCGACACCAAACCCGTTCGCGCGAGCGAGCAGCTCGACTGGGACAAGCTCGCGGAGTATCTGCGCCGCGAGTTGCACGTGCACGGCGAGATGAAGGTCTCGCAGTTTCCGGGCGGTCATTCGAATCTCACGTACGACCTCGCGTTCGATGATCTCGAAGTCGTGCTGCGGCGTCCGCCGTTCGGTCCCGTGCCGCCGCGCGCGCACGACATGGCGCGCGAGTGCCGCGTGCTGGGCGCCGTGCATCCGCACTTCGCGCTCGCGCCGAAGCCGTATCTTTTGTGCGAAGACACATCGATCATCGGCTCGGTGTTCTATGTGATGGAACGGCGTCGCGGGATCGTGATTCGCAGCGATGAGCCGGCGCCGATCAAGGGAAACGTTTCGCTGCGCCGCGAGATCAGCGCGAGCATGATCGACACGCTCGCCGAGTTGCACGCGATCGATGTCGCGGCGCATGGTCTCGACGCGCTCGGCAAGCCGCAGGGGTTCGTCGCGCGACAAATCAAAGGTTGGACGGAGCGCTGGCACGGTTCGAAGACGAGCGACGTCGCGGACATGGAGTGGCTGGCGTCGTGGCTCGATGAGCGGATTCCAAATGATCCGCCGCGCGCGACGCTCGTGCACGGCGATTACAAGCTCGATAACGTGATGTTGTCGTTCGAGGAGCCGTCGACGCTGATCGGTGTGTTCGACTGGGAAATGAGTGCCATCGGCGATCCTCTCGTCGACCTCGGCATCCTGCTCTGCTACTGGATTCACGCGGTCGGCAACGATGACGCCATTCCGAGTGTGACCACGCGCGATGGCTGGTTCACGCGCGACGAAATCCTCGCGCGCTACGCCTCGCGCGCGAATGCCGACCTCTCGAACATCGCACTGTACGAAGTCTTCGCCGTATTCAAACTCGCGGTGGTCATCCAACAGATCTACGCGCGTTTCGTGCGCGGCCAGACGGACGACCCGCGATTCGAGTCGTTAGGCGCAAGAGTCACGCAACTCGCGAAAATTGCTCGTGCGTTGACGTAGGGCGCGGGTGAGTCGGCCGCCTGCACCGGCACCGGTTTCGTCGAAAAGTGGAGTGGGAAATCGTCCTGACGTGTCACTCCTCCCTTGAATGGAGAAGTGTCTGCGCGCTTCTGCGGGGGTGCGCGACATTCCCGCCGAGGGAGGACACGCATGAAGCAGCATCTGCAGGGGATGAACCGTGCATCGAGGGAGCATCTCGATCGGACGCAGTATTGGGATTTGAATGGAAAGGCTGCGGTCGAGGCACGTCACATCAGCGAAACGCTCATTCCTGCGTCGGTCAACGAATATGTCTCAGACGGGAAGACCGATGCAGACGAGGCGTGGACGGCGTTCGCCGTCAACCTGAAAACAACCTACGTGCGCTCCGGCCTGAATCCGGATCCCGCGATTCTCAATCGGGCGCGAAGCGGCGATTTCGAGCGTGAAGCTCCGGCTCCCGGAACGATCGTGAGCATGCTGGTTTTGTTCTGGATGGCAGCCGCATTCGAAGTATCGATCTTTGCCCTGCAAGGTCTGTTTGGCGGCAGCTTCAATATCGTCATTCTCCTTCAAGCGGCGCTTCTGGCCACGGGCGGATTTCTGGTCGGTCTTGGGTTATGCCAGATCCTTTATCGCCGCGGGTGCGTTTCTTATCTCAAGGCCAGTGACGAGCCCGCGAAAATGAACATCGCGAACGTCGTACTTGTGAGCGTCATAATTTTGATCGTCGCGGCGTTTCGCGCGTATGGCGTCGGTGAATTCCTGCCCGCGATGTTTGCCTTCACGATCACGCTGCTTCTCGGTGCGATTTGCGCGCTGTTCGAGACGCTGCACATATCGCTGAAGAATAAACGCGAGCGATTGCTGCTGCTGCAAGGGCAGGCGCAGGAATGGGTCGCGGATACCGCGCATGACCGTCGCTTTGACGAATACAGAAGCATTTATCACGCGGGTGTGCGCCGCGCGGCGCAGCGCGGCGGACTCGTCGAACCGCATGTGAATGGCGGCCTTAGACCGGAAACGGCTACGAATTAGGAGGAAAGCGATGCGATATCGACTCGCACTCTCCTTCCTGCTTGCGCTGGTGACGACAGTCTCCGCTCTCGCCGGCTGTGTTCGTCGCATTGCAGTTTCTGGTTCGTCGTCTCGCACGGTTGCACTAGCCGGTGGCAACGCCTGGACGTTATTTCGTCAATACATGTCCGAGGTCGAGAGCAGGAACCTTGATGTTTCGCTCTGGCGATCGGAGGTCGTGCTCTTCAGTGGCGGGAAGCAGCAGAGTGTTTCCCTTGGCTGGGCCAAGATGCTTTCGGGTGAGAGCGCCGAACGTCTGTGGGAGCGCTCGCTGAGCAAACTGACCGCTGAGGTAAAAGGCGAATTGCTGGAGCAGGCTGACGCGAACAACTGGGACATGATCTGTGTCGGCGCATCGTTAAACAACACCAACGCCGTATTGAAACCGCCGCCGGTCAAGCAAACGGTCACGCCGATCGGCGACGCGATCGTTTATTACAAGAGTGGAATTCAGTTCGCCGCGATCCGAGATTACAAGAACGCGCTCCGCGAGTTCACTCAGGCCGAGAAAATCAAACCCGATTATCCCGGTTTGCTGATGAATATTGGCGTGACGCATCTGCAGATGAAGGACTACGTTCGCGCGGCGGATTATCTTACGCGCGCAATCAAGCAGACGCCGAAGGATCCTGCCGCTCATTACAACATGGCGTGTCTTCAGGCCCGCCTTGGGCAGCGTGACGACGCGATTCAAAGTCTTAGAGCGGCGCGTGCGAACGGAATGCGGCTCACTGCTGACCGCCGGAACGATCCGGATCTGGCTTCTCTTCGCGGGATGAAGACGTTCCAGGAGCTGTTCGAAAAAGCGGAGTGATGATCATGAAAACCCTTGCAATAGCGGTTTTCCTCTGCATGACCACCAGCGCGATGGCCGGCCTCCTCGGAGGCGATTTCGATGCGCGCCGAGGCACTGTGACCATTCGCGTCGTCAAACCGCCGGAGCGATACCTGACCGGAAAAACGATGCGTGTGAAGATCGGCGCTGCGCCGAAATCATTTACCCGTCAAACGGACTTGCTTACAGCGCT
>JBQCJC010000478.1:0-7911 GCA_051953135.1 Thermoanaerobaculia bacterium
ATCGCGCGCTGGAAGCGCGCGGTCCGGCGGGCTGGCAGCCCGCGCTCCGTTGCATTACGTTACTCGTCTTCGTGCGTCCTGAAACGCTGGTTCGTCCGTGATCGCGCCGGCCGGCGTGCCCATCTGCGCCGCCCGGTTCTCCGCATCCCGAATTCGATCCTCGGTCGTCGGATGGGTCGCGAAGAATTGCTCGACGCGTCCCGGGTTGCTCTGGCTGTGCGCGAGGAGCACGCGGAACATCGCCGCCATACCGCGCGGATCGTATCCGGCGCGCGCCATCGCCTGAATTCCGAGGTCGTCGGCTTCGCGCTCCGCGTCACGGCTGAAGCGCGCGAGCGCACCGCCCGCAACGATCTGCGCCGCGATCTGCTGCAACGCACCCGGATCTTGTCCGAGCACGAGACCGGCGAGGACGCTGAGGCCGTACTGCCGCGAGATCTGCTCCGTCGTGTGACGCGCGGTCACGTGACTAATCTCGTGCGCCATGACGCCCGCGAGCTCCGATGCGTTCTCCGCATTCGCGATCAAACCGGTGTTCACGTATACGTGTCCACCCGGAATCGCGAAGGCGTTGAGCGACGGATCTTCGACGACGTGGAAATCCCACGGCAGTTGATTGAACGGCGCTGGCGTCTGCGCAATGATGCGCTGGCCGACTTGCTTGACGTACGCGTTCACCGCGGGGTCATTGTTGAAGCGGACCTGCTTCGCCACGTCCTGCGAAAGCTGTTGTCCGAGCTGCCACTCTTCTTCGATGGAAATGAGATTGAAATCGCCGACGCCGCCACCGGATCCGCAACTGATCGCGAGAATGGTGACGAGCGCAACGGCCGCTGAAGAAATGCTGCGCTTGTACATGCCAGCGCAAAAGTGCAACTGGCGTGCGCAGTAATCGCGTCATTCCTTATCGGCCGGCGCTTCCATCACCAGCTCGCTCGCCGCGCCGTCGAGTTTCATCGGCGTCCCCTGCACCAGCAGTCGTCGCAGCAGCGGCGGAGTGATGAACGTCGTGAGCATCACCATCAACGCCACGGCGCTGTAGAGGCCACTGCTGATGAGCTTCGACGACAAGCCGATCGTCGCGAAGATGAGACCCACTTCGCCACGCGGAATCATTCCGACGCCGATCACCGTGCGATTCAGTCTCTTCTTCCACACGACGAATCCCGCGAGCACTTTGCCGATGATGCCGACGACGGTCAGTCCGAGTCCGATGAGCAGGAAGCGCCGCGCGTTGGGATCGAGCGGGTTCATGCTGTGCAGATCGACCGCCGCACCAACGACGACGAAGAAGATCGGGATGAAGAACTGCGCGACGTCGCGCACTTCGTGCTCGATCTCTTTGCCACGCTGCGTGCGCGCAAGCACGAGTCCCGCGGCGAACGAGCCGATGATGATCGCGGAGCCGACTCGATCCGCGATCCACGCGAGCAGCAGTGCGAAGACGATCGCGGAGAAGAACAATCCGCGACTCATCTCGATCCGGTCGATGGCCTTGATCAGTCGCGGTGCCAGTTGCGAGCCGATCACGATCGCGAGAATCACGAATCCGAACGCGGTGAGGATGATGCGGCCGACGCCGAGAAACGTGAGCTCGCCGCCTTGCGCCAGGGTTCCGACGAGCGTGAGCAACACGAGGCCGATGATGTCGTCGACGACCGCGGCGCCGAGGATGACTTGCGATTCGTCGTCTTTGAGATGACCGAGATCGGAGAGCACGCGCGCGGTGATGCCGACCGAGGTCGCGGTGAGTGATGCGCCGAGAAACACCGAGACCATGACGCGGAATCCGAGGAGCTGGCCGAAGGCGAAACCGCCGATGAGTGGCAGTGCGACACCGACGACCGCAACAGCCGATGCGGATCCGCCAACCTGCATCAACTTGCGAAGATCGGTATCGAGTCCGATCAGGAACAGCAGCAGGATGACGCCGAGCTCGGAGAGCAGATGAATGGTGACGTCGTGCGGATCGACGAGATGGAACCCCGACACGCCGATGACGACGCCGCCGACGAGCTCGCCGAGCACGGCGGGCTGGCCGAGCCGTTCGGCAATCTCACCGAATGCTTTCGCCGCGACGAAGATCGCGATCAGCGCGAGCAGAAACTCGGCGACGGACATGGCCGCCGATCATATCTGTCGCGAAGGAAAGATGCCTCGCTCGACGCAGAGGCAGTACTGCATCACGACGTGCGTGCGATTCGCGTCCGCGCTCTCGAATTCACCCACGCCGCCACCCCTCGGCTGCATCGATGCGGATGCGATTACAGAGTCCGCTTCACCGATGCAAGTTTTCCGGCGAAGCGCGCGGGATCGTAGTCGTCGCGCACTTTCAGCTCTTCGAACAATGCATCGATCGACTGAATCATCGCGCCGCGCAACAACTTCGGATTGCGCCGCGTGAGCACGCTCGCGAGACTTTGCAATGCGAGCGCGGCCTGCTCCGCGGAGTGAACATCGCTGGTGACGAGCGAGTCATCGATGACTGCATTCATCAGCGCACGAACATCGGACTCGTTCCATTGCGCGGCATCGACGCGCGCGATGAGCGGCGTGACGATGCGTTTCGCGCGATCGGCATTCGTCGCGATCGCATTCGCGTCGTTCATGCGTGCGACGCCGCGTGCAAGTTGCGCGACGACGGGATCGAGCTCGTCGCGTGATTGCGCGGAGACGCGGCCGAGGATGATGCGCAGCACGGCCCAGTGTTGCGGAGACCATGCAGGCAGTCCCGCGCGATCGGGCCAGCCGCGCTGCTGACGCCAGCCGCTGTCTTTCAGATCGTGATGACAGTTGAAGCAGCTCATGTCCGAGAACTCGGGCCACTTGCTGCCGCGCGCGTGACGCGCAACGTTGTCGAGCGATTCGGCGAACGTCACCACCTGCCCTACGGCCCACGCGCGCGCGCCATGCGTGTCGCGATTCGGCGTCCAGTGCGGCGGCATCGATTCGGTGTAGTTGTCGAGCTCGAACGCGAGCAGCGGATGTCCGGATGCGATCAACTCGTGATCGACTTCTTTGTTCGCGTTGCCGACATGACACGCGACGCACACCTGCGCACGCGCTTCGATCTTTCGCAGATCGATCATGCCGCGGCCGATGCTCTGTTCGTGCGTCCAGCCTTCCTCTGTGTGCTCCGCGCGCCATCCGGACGCGGGACCATGACACTGCTCGCACTGAATTCCGTCTTCGGCATCGATCGCGCCGGCGACGCGATTCGCCGGCACGTTCGTGGTGTGGCAATCGAGACAGAGATCTTCTTCATACGCGCGCTTCTTCAAACGCATGTTCTTCACGATGCGCGCGGAGCGATCGCTGAACAGTACGTTGTACGCGCCCGCATGACGATCGGAGTTCAGCCAGGTGTAGTACTCGTTCTGCAGCACGCGTGTGGAATCGAGCGGCTGCGTGGAGCCATGACATCCGGCGTTCACGCATGACGCGACGCCGACGTACTGACCCGGTGAAACCGAAGGCGGATCCTGCGCCGCGGCGGTTGCGGCAACGAACGTGAGCGCCAGTGCGATGCGTTTCATTTCTCTTTCACCGTGTAGAGCTGTCCGTTGCGAAGATAGAGACGCTGCATTTCTTCGAGCGTCATCGGACGCGCGCCGATGCGATTGAAGATCGAGACCTGATTGCCGCTCTCATCGACCGCGCGATCGCGATCGAGTCCCTTCGAGATCGCGAGCGCGGGTCCGTGCGTGTGGCGCTTCGCGATGAGTCGCGGCTGTGGGCGCGGACTGAAGCCCGCGTACGTCGGCGTCCATTCGGGCGACGTGAGCTGAAAGATCTTGAGACCACCTTCGCCATCCGCGACGTACGCAAATGTGCTCGCGTTCGTCGACGCAACTTTCACGTCGTTCACGTCGTGCAGATCGTCGGTGATCGTTTGATCGACGAACGGCTTCTCCGGTTTCTCGATGTCGACGATCGCGACGCCGTTCTTCCCCGCTGCGACATACGCGTACGTGCGCGCGACGTAGACATTGCGAGCGTCTTCCATCGCAACATTCGCGGCGTGACGCGGCTTCGATGGATTCGTGACGTCGATGACGTGCAGTCCATGCGCATCGGTCACGAAGGCATAGCGGAACTGCACGGCGATGCTCGTGATGTTCTCGAAACCGTCGAGCGTCGTGAGGATCTTCGGCTCGAGTGGCTTGTCGATGTCGATCACGACGAGGCCTTCGCGCGCGCCGACGAAGAGCCATCGTCCTGCGATCGCGATTGCATTCGCGCCGTCGAGCATGTTGTCAGGATTGAACGTCAGCGCGCGCGTGAGGAAGTTGTTCGAGGGATTCGCATCGGTGAGTGTCGTGACGTCGACGAGAATCAATCCTTCTTCGCGATCGGCGATGTACGCGTAGCGATACAGCGGATGCAGCGGCTGTTCTTCGTTCTCCGCTTTTTGTCCCGTGGTGCGTGTCGGATCGACCGGCATCGTCGTCGGCAGCGCGAGCGCGGCCGCGTACTTTGTTTTCACGTACGTGCGCTGGCCGAACGGAGACACGGGCGCGCTGGTGATGCGCTCGGAGAAATCCTTGTTGTCGATGTTCGCAACGTCGAAGACTTCGAAGCCGCCTTCGCCGTTCGCGACGAATGCGTACTCGCCGCGCAGTTGAATCGCGCGCGCGTCATCGGCGTGATGATGATGCGCGGTCGTCAGTTCCTTTTCACTGGCAACGTGTTTCGCGTAGTCATCGGGATAGACGATCTTCTGCAGTGACGATCCGATGACCGCCTGCGGTTCATCCCATTCCGTCACGGCGACGGCTTCGAATCCTTCCTTGCCCGTCGCCACCCATGCGTAGCGGCCGATGAAGTTCACGAAGTTCGTGCCCTGCAACAGGAGCTGCGCCATCCACGCGTTGTTGTCGTTCGCGTCAGTGATGTGGCAACTGCCGCACGACTGCGTTTCGGTCGCGCGCACCGTGTGCGGCACATGCGGATTGAACGCCTGACTGCTGAAGCCGGGCGCGGAGATGGGCGGTTGTTGAATGTAGATGCGCTGGCGTTGTTGATTCGTCGAACTGATGACGAGCGCGCTCGACGAACGCACGGGCGCGATGCGATGTCCTTTCGTCGTGCCGTTGACGCCGAGCATGAATGCGTCCGTGCGAATAACCTGCGGGTTGTACGACGCGTAGTTGCGCGTGACCGTGCCTTCGTAGTGCTGCATCGGGCTGGCGACGTTCTGCTCCTGCGGCAGATGACAACCGCTGCACGACGTCATCCACGAGGTGTGACACGCGTAGCAGGTCATCTTCGCGTCGCTGTGCGCGATGCCGCCCGCGGTGTTCGTGATCGTCTTTGCGTATTGCGCGCGCGCGTTGAAGTGCGCGTTGCCGGGCGTGATCGTGTCTTTCACCTGAATCACGTCCCACGCCATCTTCGGATTCACCATCGAGCGCTGCTTGAGGATGCCGTTCACCCACGCGAAGCGGCGTTGTCCGAACGGCGTGGTGCCCATGCGCAAATCGTTTCCGCCGGATGGCGCGGCAGGTCCCGACGTGCGCAAGTTCGTGTACGCGCTCGTGGTGCCGTGGCAGTCCTGACATTCGATCTCGATCGTGTTGCCGTACTCGCCGTAGAGCTGTCCGTTGCCATGCTCGTCCTGCGAGAAGTGGCAGTCGACGCAATGCATCCCCTTCTCGAGATGAATGTCCTGGAGGTGCACGGCCTTCTTGAATTTGTCGGGATCATCGAACGACACAACGTTACCGTTCGCATCGAGGAGATTGCCTTTGCGATCGCGTTTGAATACGGCCATGAAGTTCCAGCCGTGGCCGTGGTAATCGGCGAACTGCGTGTGCTTCGCTTTCGCGTTAAGGCTGGAGACGTTCTCGAGAAAGTCGATGTTCGTCCACAAGCCGCGCGGCGCAGCGCCTTCCGGATTGTGTGCGAGGCTCGCGCGTTTCTCCGCTTCAGTGGGACGTCGTTGTTCCTTCGGCCACAGCAGCTCGGCGTCGGATTCGTAGTCCCACATCGTGAAGCCGAGGTACGTGTTCACGAAGGAGTTGGGTTGATGCATGTGACACGACATGCACTGACTGGTCGGCACCGCGCGCGTCAACTGATGCTTGATCGGATGACCTTTCTCGTTCTTGGGAATCGACTTGTCGGCGGTTTGCGAGAGACCGGTGTGACCCGCGCTCGCCCACGGTCCGGAATGCAGCGGATCGCGATCGTTCGCGTAGACGACGTGACAGGCAGTGCAGCCCGATGAACGATAGTCGCCGGGATGATCGTTTGTGCCGAGGAACGAGAGATGCGGATCGTTGAGACGAGTCTTGTGCAGATTGATGAGACCCGGCGAGATGCGCGAGCCCGTGCCGCGTCCGCGATTGCTCAATCGAATGTCGGGACGTCCCGCTTCCTCATGCGGATTCGGATTGCCAATCTCCGGCGGGAACGTGTTGTTCGCAACACCGCCGCGCTCGAATGCGCGGAAGTATTCGCCGGGTTGAAAGATCTCCCACCGCGGCAGCGGCACGAGTTGCGGCAATGCGCCGTTCGCGAGTTGTTCGGACGTCGGCGGTTTCGCGGGGACGAGGATCTGCGGCTTGCCATCGCGGTTGTACGACTCGCCGAGAAACGCGCGCTTTTGTGAAACGAGTCCGTTCGCGTAACCGACCGCAGCCCAGAACACCGCGGCAGTCGTCATCGTGCTGCGCGGCACCGCCGCGGTTTGTTTCGCGTGACACGTGCCGCACGTTTCGCGCGCGACGCGAAGATCGCCGGGATTGATGAAGCGCACGAACTCCGGCGATTCATCCAGCAACGCGGTGTAGGTGCGCGGCGGATTCGCGGAGGTCTTGAAAATGTCGCGATTCTTCGGCAGCACGTGCGCCTGATCTTTGATGATGCTGTTCGCATTGCCGCCGTGGCAGTCGGTGCATCCGAGTCGCACCGCGGCGGAAGCGTGCATCGGCTCGATGCCTTGATGACACGTGAGACAGCCACGCGATTTTTCCTGGAGCGCGGACATCCTGTCCGCCGGCTCGCGGGCTTCGAGCCCGCCCGCAACGAGGAGCACGGCGAGCATCGCGACCTGAAAGGTCGCGGTCCGGCGGGCAGGATGCCCGCGCTCCGTTTTGTTCTTCATCATCAGAAGCTCAACACCACATTCATGAACGCGTGGTACAGCGCGTTGTCGGATTCGTAGATGTCGCTGAAGCCTTTGCCGGGCAGCAGCGCCGCGGCGCCGCCGATGATCACGATGTTGTTGCTGAGGAATGGCCGATAACGCACGCCGGCGCTGAGATCGGTGCCGATCTCTTTGTGAATGCCGCTTTGAAACAGCACTTCTTCGAGCGGCTCGACGGCATCGAAGCGCAGGTAGTTCGCGGTGAAAATCGTTTTGAGTCGCGGCGTGAGCTCGGCATCGAGTCCGATCGTGACGAGTTGCAAGCCGGGATTGACGTAGTTCGGCTGGCCTTCATCTTTGCTGCTGCGCAACGACGGCAGCAGACTTCCGCGCTCGACGAGTGCGACGCCGGTTTGCGCGAGGCGAATGCCCATGCGATTGAAGAATGAGAAGCCGCCGCCGGCGAATGCAGGCGCGTCGTAGATCGAATCGAAGCCGCGCGCATTGCGATCGCGTGGATTGCGATCGCCGCTCGCGTAGAAAAATCCGATGCGCGGTCGCAGCCAGTCGCGATCGTACGAAAGCTCGAGCGCGGCCATTCCTGCATTGATGCGCACGGAATCGCCGCGACGCAGTTCAGGATCGGGACCGGCGATCGGATTCAGCGAGTCGCGTCCGAAGACGTAGTAGAGCGCGTGATCGACGTTGATGCGGCCGAAATGTCCGAGTCCCGCGGCGCCGATGTACGTTGCCTGAATGTCATGCGGCTTCGCGACGCCGATCGGCGCAGGCCGCACGAGGTTGCCGTTCGTGTCGTACTT
>JBQCJC010000479.1:0-7226 GCA_051953135.1 Thermoanaerobaculia bacterium
TTTTACTTCTGCGCGGTGTCGTGCAAGCAGAAGTTCGATGCGAATCCGCGCGCGTTCCTCGATCCGAAAGCCAAACCGCAGGCGATGATGCCGGCTCCGGCA
Source organism: Thermoanaerobaculia bacterium (assembly GCA_051953135.1). Taxonomy (GTDB): domain Bacteria; phylum Acidobacteriota; class Thermoanaerobaculia; order Gp7-AA8; family Gp7-AA8; genus QHVT01. Next base: position 103 of record JBQCJC010000479.1, read on the forward strand.
GGAATGATGTACGTCTGCCCGATGGATCCGGAAGTGCGGCAGGACCGCCCGGGTGCATGCCCGAAATGCGGAATGGCGCTCGAGCCCGAAACCGTGAGGCTCGATGACGCGAAAAATCCGGAGCTCGCCGACATGTCGCGGCGCTTCTGGATCAGTCTCGTGTTCACGCTGCCGCTCGTGGTGTTCGCGATGCTGCGACACACGTCGCGCGCACACGAGATCTTCAGTCATTCACTGCTGCAGTGGGCACCGTGGATTGAGCTCGCGCTCGCGACGCCGGTCGTGCTCTGGTGCGGGAGGCCGTTCTTCGAACGTGCATGGACGTCGATTCGCACGTTCGCGCTGAACATGTTCACGCTGATCGGACTCGGCGTGACGGTCGCGTATCTCTACAGCCTTGTGGCGACGCTCGTGCCGCGATTTTTTCCCGCCGCGTTCAAGGACGACATGGGGCACGTCGGCGTGTACTACGAAGCCGCCGCCGCCATTGTGACGCTCGTGCTCCTCGGGCAGATGCTCGAGCTCCGCGCGCGCGGACGCACCGGCGCTGCGATTCGCGCGTTGCTCGAGCTCGCACCGAAAACCGCGCGCCGCGTCGACGCGAACAATCGCGAAGTCGACGTGCCGCTCGAACAGATTCATGTTGGCGACACGTTGCGTGTGCGACCCGGCGAGAAAGTGCCGGTCGATGGCGTCGTCATCGACGGCAACGCGAACGTCGATGAATCGATGGTCACGGGCGAGCCGATGCCGGTCGAGAAGCGCGTCAATGATCGTGTGATCGGCGCGACGATCAACACGACCGGCACGTTCGTGATGCGCGCGGAACGCGTTGGCGCCGATACCGTGCTCTCGCAGATCGTGCAGCTCGTCGCGCAGGCGCAACGCAGCCGCGCCCCGATCCAGAAACTCGCCGATCGCGTTTCCGCGTTCTTCGTGCCCGCGGTCGTCCTCGCGGCAATCGCGACATTCGTGATCTGGTCAATGTATGGACCAAGTCCGCGACTCGTGTACGCGACGGTGAATGCAGTCGCGGTGCTGATCATCGCGTGCCCGTGTGCACTCGGACTGGCGACGCCGATGTCGGTGATGGTCGCGGTCGGCAAAGCAGCGCGCGAAGGCGTGTTGTTTCGCAACGCCGAAGCGATCGAAGTGATGCGAACCGTCGATACGATTGTCATCGACAAGACCGGCACGCTCACACTCGGCAAGCCGCGATTGCTTGCCGTGATCTCGAACGGCATCGACGAGATCGAATTGCTGCGCGTTGCCGCGAGCGTGGAGCAGGCGAGCGAACATCCGCTTGCGTCGGCAATCGTCGCGGGCGCGGAGCAGCGCGGCATCACGATTCCGCGCGCGCAGCACTTCGAAGCGATTCCGGGCAAAGGTGTGTATGGCGTCGTGGATGGCAAGCGCATCTCTCTCGGCAATCGGGCCATGCTCGATGAGTTGCATGTGAAGGACGGCGCGAGTGACGCGTTCGCGGATCAACTGCGCAAAGACGGACAGACGGTGATGTTCGTCGTGATCGACGGCACGGTCGCGGGATTGCTCGGCGTCGCGGATCCAATCAAAGAGACGACGGCCGAGGCGGTGAAGGCGTTGCATGAGGAAGGGTTGCGCATCGTCATGCTCACGGGCGACAGCCGAACCACCGCGGAAGCCGTCGCGCGAAAACTCGGCATCGATGAAGTGATCGCCGAGGTACTGCCTGAACAAAAAGCCGACGCCGTGAAGAAGCTGATGGCGGAAAAGAAGATCGTGGCGATGGCCGGCGACGGCATCAACGACGCGCCCGCGCTTGCGGCGGCGAATGTCGGCATCGCGATGGGCACCGGTGCGGATGTTGCGATGGAGAGCGCGGACGTGACGCTCGTGCGCGGCGATCTGCGCGGGCTCGTGCGCGCGCGCCGTCTCAGCACCGCGACGATGAAGAACATTCGCCAGAATCTCTTCTTCGCGTTCATCTACAACGCGATCGGCGTCCCGATTGCGGCCGGCGTTCTCTATCCGCTCTTCGGCTTGCTCCTGAGTCCGATGATTGCCGCCGCGGCGATGAGTTTCAGCTCCGTCTCGGTGATCGGCAACGCGTTGCGACTGCGAAAGGCGAAGATCAGCTGATCCGCACGTGCGGATGGATGGATCGCCGTCCATCCGCAGGTCCATTCATGACCCATTGCGTCTGAGTTGACCCGCCTTGTTTCGCACTTTCGGCTCAGTGCGTGACCCGTGCGCGACTTGCATTTCGCGTAAGTCGTTGATTCTTCAGAACAGCACCTCGTGGCACTCCGCTCGCTCTTTCGCCGCCTGCTCGAAAAGAGAAAAAGGAGATTTGAATGAAGAAGCTCACGATCCTGGTGCTCCTGCTCATGGTCTCGACTCTCGCGATTGCGCAGGAGAATCCGTTCCAGCGCGAGGACCGCGGCGCACATCGCGGCGAGTTCGTGTGGGAAGGTGTTTCCTACGTTGATGAAGATGCGTTCCTGCGCAATGTGCCGCGCTGCGTGACGCCCGATCTCGATCCGATCGAAGCCGCGCGCGTGGAATCGCAGTTCATCGAAGACGCGATGATGTCACCGCTCGTGAGCGTGCAGTCGATTTCGAGCCCGGTCTCGATCACCGTCAACTTCCACGTCATCCGCAGCGGAACGGGCGCGGGCGACGTTTCGGATACGCGCCTCAATCAGCAGATCACGACGCTCAATTCGGCGTACAGCGGCAGAGGCTTCACGTTCGTGCGCGGCACGACGTCGCGCGTCAACAACAGCACGTGGTACACGATGCAGCCGGGTACCACCGCGGAGCAGAACGCGAAGTACAACTACAACACCGGCGACAACGGCAATGCGAATGACTCGCGCTACGTGCTGAACTTCTACACGGCTGCGCCGGGTGGTGGTCTTCTTGGCTGGGCGACGTTCCCGTGGAATCGCGCGTCGAACCCGCGCATGGACGGCGTCGTCATTCTCAACTCGTCCATCAACGGCGGCACCGCCACGAACTACAACCTCGGCGACACGGCCGTTCACGAAGTCGGCCACTGGCTCGGCCTGTATCACACGTTCCAGGGTGGCTGCGGCACCGGCAACAACACCACGAGCGGCGATTACGTGGCCGACACGTATGCCGAAGCGTCGGCGGCATCAGGATGCCCGACCGGTCGCAACACCTGCACCTCGATCGCGGGCAATGACCCGATCACGAACTTCATGGATTACACCTATGACTCGTGCATGTACCTCTTCACGAGCGGACAGGCGACGCGCATGGTGAATTACGCGGCGACGTATCGGCCGTATTTGTGAGTTGAATTAAATGGAGCGGCGAGCGTTCAGCTCGCCGCTTGTCACACCGAGCGGGAGCGAGGTGCCTGGGGCTCGGGTGGCGGCACGAGGCATGTGTTTCGCGCCCACCCGCCCGCCAGGTCCCTCGCTACGCTCGGGATGACATGTCACACCGAGCGTGAGCGAGGTGCCTGGGGCTCGGGTGGGGCGGCACGAGGCATGTGTTTCGCGCCACCCACCCGGCCAGGTCCCGCGCTATGCTCGGGCTGACATGTCACGGGCGAGTTTCCTTGCCCACTTGACGCGCGTGTATGCGATGCGGAATCCGCGTCGCTCCGCATTGCGCTGCGATGTGCTGCCGGGGAGTGCGCACATCATCGCGAGATCGCATCCTCTCTCCGCCGCGTAATGCAGTCGCGCTTCAAGGAGCGCGCGTTGCACGCCGCGATTGCGCGCTTCGGGAATCGTGCTCGCACCGGCGAAGAGTGCGACGCCATCATGAATCGACAGCGTTGCTGCGCCGGCCGCGCGTCCGTCGAGCTCCGCGAGAAACGGTGAGACGCCGTTCGCGATCGCGGTGACGTTGCCGAGGGAGCGCATGAAGTCTTCGAGCTCGGGAGTGCCGCCCCAGCCGCGAGCTGCCGTCTCCGCCCACAACTCAATCTCGTCGCGCGACGCGATGCGCGTGCGTACGTCGCTCGATGGTGCGTCGAGTGCTTCGATCGGCTGATGCATCACCGATGTGAATTCGATCGGGTGGTAGCCACGCGCGACGAGACGCTGCACGGTCTCGATCGGCGCCATCGGCGAAACCTCGTGAAACACCTCGGCACCGCGCTCGATGAAGAACGATTCAAGTTGTGCGAGATCGTCATCGTCCGGCGATTCGAAAATGCCGAGGCCGAAGGTCTGAGTGAGTGGGGAGCCGATGCCGTCGAACATCGCGTACGCACCAGCGCGCTCGATCCACATCGCGCCGACTTCAGGCTGTACGCGCGCACGTGCTTCGACAAACGCCGCGTTCGATTTCGCTTCGCAACGCTCGAGACGCCGCGCGAGCGTGAGATCCGACAAGGCAAAGGGCATTGGCCAATCGTATCGGCAAACGGGTCAGCAACGCACCCTTCGGCAGTTGATTGACCCGTCAAGCAAATCACGAAAGGGTCGCCTGAGCGGCGATTCACGTCTTTTCAATGACTTAGCGGGCGGCATCGATCACGCTTTTGAGGTCCGTCATCTTGTTGAGGGAGGACTTCCTATCTTGAAACGGTATATCCACTATCTCGCGGTCACCGTGCTCGTCGCGGGTTCAACACTCGCGCAGAGCGCGAACGCCAGTGCAGTTGCAGCGGCGCAGGAACACTTCCGCGGCAATCGCGCGGCTTACGGTCTCACCGATTCCGATCGCGAGCTCAAGCAGCGCGGCGCGCGTACCGATGCGCAAGGCTGGACGCACGTTCGCTTCGATCAGAACGTCAACGGCGTTCGCGTGTTCGAAGGCGAAGCGATCGCGCACGTCGATCCGAACGGGCGCGTCAGCGTCACGAACGCACTGCGCGGCAATCTCCAGGTTGACACGACTCCGCGAATCTCCGAAGCGACGGCAATCGCGACCGCGGTGAACGCGATCAACCCGCGCGGCAAATACGACGTCAAGAGCGAGCTGCAGGTCCTCCCGAGAGGCGAGCACGCCGATCGCACGCAGCTCGTGTGGCACGTTACGCTCTATGTCGAGAACGATGTCGATCTCACGGGCAAGCACGAGTTCTTCGTCAACGCGCGTGACGGCAAGGTCGCACTCGCATACGACGCGCTCGAGAGCAGCGGCGCGACCGGAACGGCGAAGACGATGTACGTCGGCGATCAGACGATCAACGTCGATCTCACCGACAAGTACTACCTCCGTGATCTCACTCGCGGCGGCGGCAATTACACGGTCGATCTGAACGGCGGCACGTCCGGCGGCGCGATCGTTTCGTCGACGACTTCGACGTTCGGCGATGGCGTGAAGACCGATTGCAGCGGCGGTCCGAACGATGTGACCGCGGCGGCGGAAGTGCACTTCGGCATGGCCGCGAGCTGGGATTACTACAAGAACGCGTTCGGCCGGAACGGAATCAACGGCGCGGGCAAGCAGGCGTACTCGCGCGTGCATTACTCGAACTGCTACCAGAACGCGTTCTGGAGCGACAGCTGCTTCTGCATGACGTACGGCGATGGCGGCTCGACGTTCTATCCGCTCACGTCCATCGACGTCGCCGGCCACGAGATGTCGCACGGCGTGATGGCGACCGAAGCGAACCTCACGTACCGCGGGGAGTCGGGTGGTCTCAATGAATCGAACTCCGACATCTTCGGCACGATGATCGAGTACAGCATGAACAGCGCGGCGGATCCGGGCGATTACTGGATCGGCGAGCGCATCTATCGTTCGAACTATGCGGCGAACGGCACGTACACGCAGTCGAAAGCGCTGCGCTACATGGACGATCCGAAGAAAGACGGCGTGTCGCCGGCCTGCTGGAGCAAGCAGCTCAAGAGCCTCGACGTGCACTATTCGTCGGGTCCGAACAATCACATGTTCTACCTGCTCGCCGAAGGTGGTACGAGCAAGTGCAACAGCACCGTCGTGACGGGTCTCGGTCGCGCGAAAGCCGCGGCGATCTGGTACGAGGCCATCACGAACTGGATGACCTCGTCGACGAATTACGCGGGTGCACGCACCGCGGCGCTCAACGCGGCGGCGCGGCTCTATGGCTCAGGCTCACCGGAGTACAACGCGGTCGCGAAGGCGTACTCGGCGATCAACGTGAACTAACGTTTTGGCATCGACAGTGAAACGGCGGGCTTCGGCTCGCCGTTTCTTTTTTGGCGCGCGTTGCATGGCCGTGGCGGCACTTCGCTAAACTTCGTTCGATGTCCTCATCATCTCCTTCGCGTTACGGCCACAACTTCGCCCTCGGACTGCAGGCCTCCACGGTCCTCACCGAGCACGACAAACGCCTGCTCGATGCGATTCATCCGATCGCGATCATTCTCTTCAAAGCCAACTTTCGTCAGGACCTCCCCTACGACGACTGGCTCTCCGAATACGCGAAACTCATCGACGACGTGAGCCAGTACATCTGTCGCGACAAATTTCTGATCGGCATCGATCACGAAGGCGGCCGCGTCGTTCGTCCCCCGCGACCCATCACCGTTTATGACTTTCCGTGTAACTGGGTCGATCAAGCCGCCGTCGTCGGTCGTGCGGTAGGAGTGGAGCTCGCGTCGATCGGCGTGAACGTCAACTTCGCACCGGTCGTCGACATCGACACCAATCCCACGAATCCCGTCATCGCCGAGCGCGCGTTCAGCAGCGATCCTGCGATCGTCACACGTGCCGCGCTCGCATTTCTCGATGCGATGCAGAGCGAAGGCGTGCTCGCGTGTCCGAAACATTTTCCGGGTCACGGCGACACCGATGCCGACTCGCACTTCGCGTTACCGCGCGTCGATGAGACGCTCGACGAACTGCGCGTGCGTGAGCTCGTTCCGTACGCGACCGTGTTGTCGCGCGTGCAACTGGCGATGTCCGCGCACGTCATCTACGACAACATCGATGCTGATTATCCGGGCACGATCTCGCGACGCATCCTCACCGGCATTCTTCGCGATGAGCTTCATTTCGAAGGCGCCGTCATTTCCGACGACCTCGGCATGAAAGCGATCTCGCCGTATTTCGATGATCCGATGATGGCGCCGCGCGCGATCGCGAATGGCTGCGACATTCTCGCGGTGTGTGCGCACTGGACGGACACCACGCGTGCGTACGATCTCGCGCGTGCGGTTGCAGACGCC